>CAYVSF010000025.1:0-13763 GCA_964453775.1 uncultured Bacteroidales bacterium | reverse complement strand
ATGAATTTTATATTCTTACAGATGTACCTTATGTGTACATTAATTATAAGCAACCTGATGAGAAGAAGTTGGAATTTATTGACAAAGCCGATACGGAAAAATACCTGAAAGATGGAATGTTTGCCGAAGGTAGCATGGCTCCAAAGATTCGCGCTTGTTTACAGTTTGTGGTGCAGGGAGGACATAAGAGTGTTATTACCGAGGCGACGAAGCTGGAAGATCGATCCTTCGGAACCAAAATTACAATGAATTACGAAGATTAATAACCTTATAAATAGTACAATTATGGCATTCAACGTAAGAAATAGAAGTTTCCTGAAATTGTTGGATTATAGTCCAAAGGAAATAAAGCATTTATTAGACCTTGCTGCTGATTTAAAAGCTGCAAAATACGCAGGAACAGAACAAGCCCGCCTTACCGGGAAAAATATTGCATTGATTTTTGAAAAATCATCCACCCGTACACGATGTGCCTTCGAGGTAGCAGCTTATGACCAGGGAGCGCACGTAACCTATCTTGGACCATCAGGTTCGCAGATTGGCCATAAAGAGTCGATGAAAGATACAGCGCGAGTATTGGGTAGAATGTACGACGGGATTGAATACCGCGGATTTGCCCAGAAAACAGTAGAAGAATTGGCGGAATATTCGGGAGTACCTGTTTGGAATGGATTAACCAACGAATTTCACCCAACACAAATCCTTGCCGATTTCCTTACCATGATGGAACATAGCGATAAACCTTTGAGCCAGGTAAAATTTGCTTATCTGGGAGATGCGCGCAATAATATGGGCAACAGCTTGCTGATTGGTGCTGCAAAAATGGGTATGGATTTCCGTTCTGTTGCTCCAAAGAGTGTTCAACCCGAAGAAGAGCTTGTAAAACAAGCACAGGAAATTGCCAAAGAAACCGGTGCTAAAATTATGGTAACCGATTCTGTTGAAGAGGGTGTGAAAGACTGTGATTTCCTTTATACCGATGTTTGGGTATCCATGGGAGAACCCGAAGAGGTGTGGAAAGAGCGCATTGAGCTGTTGAAACCTTACCAGGTAAATACCAGGACAATGGAACTTACCGGTAATCCAGATGCTAAATTTTTACACTGTCTTCCTGCATTTCACAATCGTGAAACCAATGTTGGTGAAGATATTTACAAGAAATTTAAGATTGATGCTATGGAGGTTACCGAGGATGTTTTTGAATCGGAAGCATCCATTGTATTTGATGAGGCAGAAAACCGAATGCATACTATTAAAGCAGTGATGGTTGCAACATTAGGAGCCTAAAAAAAGAGAATTACTAAAATGAAAGGTCGTCAAAATGACGGCCTTTTTTTATAGTACGGCTTTTACAAAATGGTAGGTCATGTAAATCGATGCTGCCAGTTTTATTCCAACACCCATCAAGAAACCCAGAAAGGCGCCGAATCCAGCCCTAAATGCTTCCTGTGATTTTGCACCTCTGATGGTTTCTCCGATAATGGCGCCAATTAGAGGGCCAAAGATAATGCCGATAGGTCCAAAAAACAGCCCTATAACCAGGCCAATGGTAGCGCCCCACATACCCGATTTAGTTCCGCCAAGCCTTTTGGTTCCCCAAATGGGTACTACATAATCCAAAACAGTTACCAGTATAGCCAGGGAAGCCATTAAAATTAGAAATGTAGATCCAAAGCTGGCAAATTTTGTAAAATGCACAATAAGAAGCCCGATAAAGCTTATCGGAGGTCCGGGGATGACAGGTAAAATACAGCCCAATAATCCCACGATGATTAGCAAGATGCTTAAAACAAGCAGTATAATATCCATGTTTCTTATTTTAGAATTAACTGATTAAAGATAGTAAATTCGAAAGAATAGAATTTACCGGAGCGTATTTTTCTTTTGGGCAAGTTCCTGTTTAATGGAACACTGTCCCCCACAACCACTGCAGGGATTGCTACTTGAGGCAGTTAAAAAAAGAACTGTTTTATATACTGCATAAGCAGAAGCCGAGAAAACTATAATATATGTTAGGATTTCCTGTATCATAGTAGATTTCCGATTAAGGTTCCTGTTTGATAAACAATAAAAGACACAAACCATGCCAAACCTGTGCTGTAAACAACAGCAAACAGGGCCCATTTCCAGTGTCCGGCTTCATTTTTAATAGCCACAACAGTTGCCAGGCAGGGGAAATAAATCAGAATAAATAGTAAAAAACTAAAGGCTGTAAGCGGATTAAAAACACGTTGGCCTTTTAAGGGCCCATAGGTGTAGCGGGCATCATAAAGGCGTTGTGCCAGTTTTTCATTCATTTGTTTATCCTGATCATTTGTTTGGTAGAGTACTCCCATGGTACTTACCACGATCTCTTTTGCAGCTACTCCACTCAAGATGCTTACACTCATCCTCCAGTCAAAGCCCAGGGGGCGCATAACCGGTTCAATTGCTCTTCCTATTCGGCCAATATACGAGTTTGCCTGATGTTCGCGCATCATTTCCATCTCCAGATTACGAATTTCTTTAGCGATGGATGAATTCATATCGAGTTGCGCTTGCGTTAAGCTTTGTTCCTTGCTCATTTCTCCCTGTTCCAGGTTGTTGATGATACCCTCAAAGTCTTTGCTGTATTCCACATCCCTTGGGAAGTATCCAAGGGCCCAGATAATGATGGATGCAACAAGAATGATACCGCCCATTTTTTTCAGGTATTGTTCTCCTTTATGCCACATGTGGCGAAGCGTGGATTTAAGGGTGGGCACCCTGTAGGGGGGCAGCTCCATGACAAATGGTACTTCATCGGATTTAAAGAGGGTTTTTTTGAAAAGAATAGCCATTAAAGCTGCCAGCATTATACCGATAAGGTAAATAGAGAACAGCACGGTGCCAGGATGTTTTGGGAAAAACGCCGAAATAATCAGCACGTAAACCGGCAATCGTGCACTGCAGGACATAAAGGGATTGATGAGGATGGTTACCATTCTGTTGTTGCGATTTTCTATAGTACGCGTGGACATGATAGCTGGAACATTGCACCCAAAGCCCATAAGTAATGGGATAAAGGAGCGGCCGTGAAGCCCGATCTTGTGCATTATCTTATCCATAATAAATGCTGCCCTGGCCATATAACCTGTATCCTCCATTACAGATATAAAGAAGAAAAGGATAAGAATATTGGGCAAGAAGACGACAACTCCACCCACACCATCTATCACGCCATTAATGAGCAGATTCTTCAGCGGCCCGGGGCTCATAAGTAGGTCGAGTTGATTCCCCAACCAGCTGATGGCATGTTCAATCCAGGCCATGGGATAGTTGCCCAATTTAAAAGTGACCTGAAACATGAACCACATGAAGAAAATAAAAATTGGCAAGCCCAGGTATTTATTGGTTAAGAAGCGATCGATATGATCGGAAAACCGCACTCTTTCTTTCCTGTTGCCCTTATATGTTTCTTTGAGGGCTCCTGCAATAAAGCCGTATTTTGCATCTGTGAGAATTGTTTCCGAATCATCCAACATTAACTTTTCCAGTCGCAAAATCTCTTCATTGGCAATTTGTTCGATCTCATTCCAGTTCTTCCATTTGGAAAGTGTAAATTGAGCTGCCGAGTCTTTTTCCAGTAATTTAAGTGCATAAAATCTGCTGGAGACTAAATCGGTGAGGCGCTTGTTTTCCCAAATGCAGTCTTGCAGTCTTTTAACCGACTTTTCTACATCCTGCCCATGATTGATGTGCACATGTCTTACATTGGGATCCCTGTCTTCATAAACCTCAATTACCTTTTTGAAGAGTTCACGTACGCCGTAGCCTTTACTTCCTACTGTGGGGATGATCGGTATACCAATCATTTTCCCCAGTCCCTCATAATCGAATTGATCTCCGCTTTTTTTTAGTTCATCGTACATGTTAAGGGCTATTACCACTTTAATATCCATGTCGATGAGTTGTGTGGTTAACAGTAAGTTTCGTTGTAAGTTAGAAGCATCTACAACATTTATTACGATATCGGGAAGCTCTCCCAGGATAAACTTGCGCACATACAGTTCTTCTGGTGAATATGCTGAAAGTGAATAGGTTCCGGGAAGATCGGTGATGTTAATTTTGTAATCGCCATATTTGAATTGTGCCAGCTTGCTATCTATAGTAACACCGCTATAGTTTCCAACATGTTCTTTCGATTTGGAAGCATGATTGAAGAGTGTTGTTTTGCCGGAATTCGGGTTTCCAACCAGGGCCACCTGGATCTCTTTCCCTTTTAATTTGGCCGTTTTTTTTAATTCATCTTCACTAAGAATACCGTTGTACTTTTCTTCCTTGAGGTTGGATATTTCTTCTTTTGTAATGATTTCTATGAGAGATGCCTCACTTCGGCGCAGGGAAACATTGTAGCCCATGATAAAATACTCCACAGGGTCTCGAAGAGGTGCACTCTTAACTACCACCACCCGTTCACCCTTTACAAATCCCATCTCGGTAATTCGTTTCCGGAAAGCCCCACGGCCTTTTATCTTGGTAATATATCCTTCTTCGTTTTCTTTTAACTGTGAAAGCTTCATTAAAAACTCCAGCCTCTGTTCATTATACAGGCAACAAAAATAGTTGAAGCTGGTTCATTTAACAATACCAATATGTTGGTATTTTATCATGATTTCTTCTATTTGGCATGGGTTTAATTAAACTTAAATGGCTAAGTTTGCATAGAAATACTGAGTTATGGAAGAGGGAAATATTTTAGACAAGTTGAAGGAGATGTTGGGCGATTTTGATGATAGCCTTAATATTCTTGAGGAGAAGATTGATGTTGACTTACAGGTGGAATTCTTCGATTATCTGAAAAAGTTGAAGAAAGATCAGGAAGATTCATCGGATGAGGGTGACAAAAACCTTGATCCCTTTCAGGCAGATACCCTGGAAGAACAGAAAGACAGCATTGCAAGATTGGCAATTGGTGCATCCGTAGAGAATTATCGCATCTTGCAAAAAGTTGTAAAGGAAGGAGACGAAGCGCTTCATGATTGGGCGGTGCTGGCGATGCAGCAGGCAAGAATGAACCTGGAAAGTGATTTACTGGAAGAGAACAAAGTTTTTATTTCCACAGGAATGGGAGGGAAGGAAGGTAAACTTCGCTATTTTATTGCATTGAAGCAGGATAATGATACAGATCTTACTGCAGCACAGCAAAAAGTTATTCAATCGGAGTTTGATTTTGTATTGCAGCAGCATAAATCAGAAATAGAATCGATATCCTTTGAGGGTATTTATGCTTTATTGATTGTTTTAATGCCGCTTACGACACAGTTAAAAGAGACGATTGAAGGAGCCATACAGGAATGCAACCACTATGGCAACTTTCTTACAGATAAATTTCTTATTACCAATGTAAAGGAATTGCCCCTGGAGGAAGTGGCTGTTTTTTTTAATAAAAAGGATAATGATGACAAAGATGAAGAAGATCAATTTGGCACTGCAGGTTTTACCGAAGAGTAAAGAAAAAGACAGTTATGCTCTTGTGGATGAGGCCATAAAAATTATTGACCAATCGGGCGTTCGCTACCGGGTTACCCCTTTTGAAACCGTGATGGAGGGTGAATACGATAAGCTGATGAAAATTATTAAAGAAGTACAGGATGCCTGTTTTAAGGAAGGGGCCGATGAATTAATGGTATATATTAAAATGCAGATTCGAAAAGACAGGGATGTGGAAATCCGGGATAAAATGGAAAAATATGATTAAATAAAAGCTGGCCGAAGCCAGCTTTTATTATTTATTCTGATTTTTCATCAAGATCTTCGAAATCCACATTTGCTGTGTAGCCTTCAGGCGTTGATGCAGTTACAGTCTCCTGTTCCTTTTTGTCCTCAGAAACTTCTGGTTTTACATCTTCAACCTCAGACTTGTCCAGCATTTCTGTGTTCGCATTCTTTTCTTTAATGAACTCGATCACCTCATGAAGATTTTCTGTAAACTTGTCGAAATCTTCTTTGTACAAGAATACTTTGTGTTTTTCAAAGTATTGACGACCTTCCCTGTTAAAACGTTTTTTACTTTCTGTGATGGTGAGGTAATAATCATTTCTTCTTGTCGCCTTCACATCCAAAAAATACG
The DNA here is from genome assembly GCA_964453775.1 of uncultured Bacteroidales bacterium. Classification (GTDB taxonomy): domain Bacteria; phylum Bacteroidota; class Bacteroidia; order Bacteroidales; family UBA12077; genus CAYVSF01. The sequence goes on along the minus strand of CAYVSF010000025.1, from coordinate 7,672 downwards.
TGCGTTTTCCTGCTCTTACAACTTTTGAGAAAATCTCTTCACGTCCGTTTTTCTCATTTCCTTCTTTTTTTTCGTATCCGTCCATCGTAAAAAAACTTTTAGTTGTTTTGATTTATTCAATACCCAAATGTAAAAAAATATTTATTAAATCATCACAAATTGCATTTAATATTCGTAAAAAAAACAATGTTTATACGGGGTTATTTCCTTTGTAATCAATTTGTTTAGCGTTTTATAATTAATTATGGAATCATACACCAGATCGTATTCAGGGAATTAATGCCAATTTCTTTGCTATTGCCATGAAAAAATCATTTATTTTTGCAGCATTATAATTTTAATACAGGAGTTCTTTAGCAGATGATTAGCAGACGTTTACTTAGGGTGAAAGTTTTTCAGAACCTGTTTGCCTATTTTAAGGGGGATGAGCAATCACTTCAGCAGGCAGAGAAGAAATTGTTTTTTAGCATTCAAAAATCACATGAACTATATCACTATCTACTTTTACTGATTATTGATGTGAATGATTACGCCAGAGGAAGGATTGAACTGGCGCAAAAGAAATTAAAACCCTCGGCAGAAGATCTTCGACCCAACCGACGATTTATTGATAACAAGCTTATTCACTTACTGAGGGATAATATCGCGCTTCAGAAGTTCTTGAATGAGAAGAAATTAAGTTGGGTGAATTATCCTGAAATCATTAAAAATATTTATCTCCAACTGAAGGAATCAGATTTCTACAAAACCTATATGGAAAAAGAGAACTCAGGATTTAAAGAGGATAAACAACTTGTAAATAAACTGGTGACCCATATCTTTTTAACTTCTGATGAACTTGTTCAGAACCTGGAAGAGCAAAGTATCTTTTGGAATGACGATATCGACTTTGTAGCTGGCATGCTGCTTAAAACACTTAAATCATTTAAAGTGGAGAAGGGTGAGGAGAATGAATTGATGAAACTCTTCAAAAATGAAGAAGACGTTGAGTTTACGAAAAATTTGTTTCGAAAGTCCATTTTGCATTATCAGGAGTATGAAAAATTAATTGCCTCATTTGTGGAGAACTGGGATATTGAGCGGATAGCTTTTAGTGATATTCTCCTGATGGTAATGGCTGTTACGGAAGTCGTAGAATTTGAATCCATTCCTGTTAAGGTAACACTTGATGAATACATAGAGGTAGCAAAATACTACAGCACACAGAAGAGCAGTGTGTTTATTAACGGAATTCTTGACAAAGCGATGAGCAAGCTGAAGGAAGAAGGTAAAGTGAAAAAAGTGGGACGTGGATTGATGGGAGAGCTTTAAAGGATCAAATTTATGATAAGATTGATAAGCTTTATCACAGGAGTTGTTTTTAGTGTACTGACAGCCTGTCAGGGTGGAAGTTCGCAGCAGGAAGTTACCCAGGAGCATGCAACAGGCCCTGCACAGATTGAATTTGACACCACTTTTTATGATTTTGGATCAATTTATGAAGGAGAGCAAGTGGCCTATACATTTCATTTTACCAATACCGGGGGAGATGAATTGATGGTTCTGGATGCTTATGGTGCCTGCGGCTGCACCGTTGCAAAATATGAGAAAGCTCCATTGAAACCAGGTAAATCCGGTAAAATTGAAGTGGTTTTTGATAGTTCTAACAGGAGGGGAATGCAGTATAAAACAGTTAAAGTGAAAACAAACAGCCCACAGGAAATTAGAACATTGACAATTAAAGCAAGCGTATTAACTAACAAATAAATAGAAGAAATTATGAATGTATTAAGTATTTTATTGATGCAACCAGCACAAGAGGGACAAAGCCCGTGGATGAGTTTTATTTTTCTTGCGCTGATTATTCTTGTGTTCTACATGTTTATGATTCGTCCACAGATGAAGAAACAGAAGGAACTTAAAAAGTATAGAGAGGCGCTTGAAAAAGGCGACAAAGTAGTTACTACAGGAGGTATCTATGGTAAGATAATTAAAGTAGAAGACAGTGCTGTAATTATCGAAGTAGAAGACCAAAGCAAATTAAAGATTCATAAAAGTGCTATTTTGAAAGATACCAGTGATCTTGAAATGAGAAAATAATTGATTATCTTTCTCTTTTGAAAAGATTATATGGATCAAACTAATCTGCATAAGAGATGGAATGCAGCTAAGCTGCAAAAATTATTAAATCGCCTGACCAATCGATTGGACAGGCGATTTATTGTTTTTTCTGTTTTTATTGTAATTTCCACGATTTTTTGGTTTCTCATCAAGTTGGAGGAGGAGTACCAGTCTGATATTCGTTTCCCTGTACGATTTACCAATTTTCCCGAGAATAAAGTTATGGTTGGGGAGGTTCCCCGGGAGGTGCAGCTGGAGGTGAGAAGCAGGGGCTACAAGCTTTTGGAATATAAACTTAACAACATTATTCTTCCGCTGGTCATCGATTTGAATGCCTACCCCCTGAAGCTTGATTCGCGTGATGACAATGGGGGCCTGTTCCTTCTTACAAGGGATTTAAAATATGTAATTGAAAAGCAGTTGAGCTCTGAAGTTGAGGTTGTGGAAATAAATCCTGATACCTTATTTTTTGAGTTTGCATCGCGAATTCGAAAACAGGTGAAGGTAGCGTCCAATATCAATATTGAACCTGCAAAACAGTTCATGAAGACCAGCGAAATAAGAATTGACCCCGATTCTATATATATATCCGGGCCATCGAATATTTTAGATACTATAAAAGCAGTTAAAACAGAAGAAAAGACCTTTAACAATTTAACCGAAAACTTTAATCGGGAGATTGCGCTAAATGAAACGGATGATGTTAGATATTCTCGTAATAGTGTGATAATTCAACAACAAATAGAGGAGTACACCGAAGCACAGGTTTCCATTCCAATTGAACCCATAAATGTTCCAGATTCTCTTATTCTACGCCCATTTCCTGAAGCTGTTAATGTAAAGTGCTTTGTTACCCTGGAGGATTATGAAAAGATAATGCCAGCAGCTTTTGAGGCAGTTGTTGATTATACAACCATAAGCAAAGAAAGCGATCAATTAAAGGTGGTGCTTGCCGAATCACCATCCTTCGCAAGGCAAATACGCCTTACACCGGAGTTTTGTGATTACATTATAGAAAAAAAATGAAGAAAGTAGGTGTTACAGGAGGTATTGGCAGTGGTAAAACCCTTGTATGTAAAATTTTTGCAAACCTGGATATCCCGGTGTTTGATGCGGACAAAGTGGCCAAAGAATGTTATGGGTTTTCTTCTGTAAAAACAAGGGTGATAAAGCTATTGGGAAAGGATGTTTACGATGGGAATAACTTAAACAGGCAAAAGTTAGCCCGAATTGTATTCCGTGAATCTAAACTATTAAAGGAGCTGGAGCAAATTATTCATCCCTGCGTTAAAAAAGAGTTTATGACATGGGTTGAAAAACAACATGCTCCTTATGTAATTGAAGAGGCTGCCATTTTAATAGAAAGTGGGGCTTACCGGGAGATGGATCATATAATTCTGGTAAAAGCACCCGAGGCTTTGCGAATGAATAGGGTAGTCAGACGCGATGCTTCAAATAAGGCTGAAGTGAAAAACAGAATGGATAAGCAACTAACAGATATCGAAAGAGAAAAATTTGCAGATTTCATTATTGACAATGATGAGAAAAACTTACTTATCCCACAGATAATTGATGTTCATCAAAAAATAATAAACAGCTAATTCTATGGGTAAATTTGGAAAATGGATAGCAGGCGGATTGGGTTTTGCATTTTTTGGACCATTGGGCGGTGTGCTGGGTTTTGCGCTTGGTGCAATCCTGGAAAATCAGGATCCTTCTGCCAGAGCAAGCGGGTACTCGGCAGGCACAACGACTGGAGGTTTTGCTGCCAGTTTGCTGGTGCTGGTAGCTGCTGTGATGAAAGCCGATGGGAAAGTGATGCGGTCTGAACTTGACTTTGTTAAAAGCTATTTTAGACAGAATTTTGGCGATGAAAGTGCAACGGAGGCTTTAAAAATGCTACGCGACATCATTAAGCAGGATATTCCTGTGAATGCCGTTTCCCAGCAAATAAGCAGGCATCTGGATTATAGTTCAAGACTACAGCTGCTTCATTTTCTTTACGGTGTAAGCCGCTCAGATGGTCGCGTGGCGCACAAAGAGCTGGAGATGATTAAGGTGATTGGATTGAATATGGGGTTGGATGCAAAGGATATTGAATCGATAAGCTCCATGTTTTCAGAATCGTTGGAAGATGCCTACAAAGTACTTGAAATATCATCGGATGCATCAGATGAGGAGATAAAGAAAGCTTACAGAAAAATGGCCATGAAATATCACCCTGATAAGGTGAGTCACCTTGGCGATGACTTTAAGGAAGCTGCAAAAAAGAAATTTCAAAAGGTGAATGAAGCTTATGAAAGGATTAAGAAGGACCGAAAAATGAACTAATTTTATAACAAATCGCATAAATCGCATAAAAAGCTTTGAATAAATTTTTGGAAATTCTTGCGTAATACTATTTTTGCGAATATTTATAATTTAAACATTATGTTAAAAGATATTCTAGCTATTTCAGGGAAAAGTGGCCTTTATAAATTTGTATCGCAGGGCCGTCAGGGAATTATTGTTGAATCGCTTGAAAATAAAACCCGCACGCACACTTCTGCCGCTGCAAAGATAAGTGCGCTGGAAGATATTGCTATTTTTACAGATGATGAAGATGTACCTCTTAGGGACGTTTTCAAGGCAATTCACGAAAAGGAGAGCGGGGGGAAAGCCATTAGCCATAAGAGTTCTGCCAATGAACTTAAAGAATACATGGAAGAGGTGCTCCCCGAATACGATAAGGACCGCGTATATGTTTCTGATATTAAGAAATTGATACAGTGGTATAACATCCTTCATGATTATGATATGTTGAACTTTGATGAGGAAGAGGAAGAAGAGGAAGAGCAGGAAGAGACAAAGACAAGTGAAGGAAAAGGAGAAGAAAAGGAATAAGCAATCTCATTGGATAACATTATTGAAGCTGCCTCCATCGAGGGCAGCTTTTTTTATGGGATAAACGTATTTTTATGTTGCTCGCTAAATGCTGTATTCATTTTCTTCAATAAATCCTTTACGTCTATTGGCTTTGAAATATAACTATTACAGCCCGATTTAATGGCTTTTGTTTTATCCCCTTCCATTGCATTGGCTGTTTGTGCAATTACAGGAATAGTACTATTAAAGCTGCGAATCTTTTTTGTTGCTTCATAGCCGCTCATTCCGGGAAGTTGAATATCCATCAGGATGAGGTTGATACCCACATTATGTTTCAAAGCTTCTATAGCTGCTTTACCGGATTGTACCCACAGTATCTCAATTCCTGTTTTTTCCAGTGCAGATTGCAGGAACAGGTAACTTGGGTAATCATCTTCAACGATTAAAACAGTCTTTTCCTTCCAGTTAAATAATTCCCTGTCTTTTTCTGTTTTTCGGGGTTCCTCTATTTTCTTTATGGGCTTATAGGGGAGGGTGAAATAGAAGATTGTTCCTTTTTTGGGGGTAGAATCCAGCCAGATTTCACCTTGCATAAGTTCAACCAGTTGTTTCGAAATGGACAGCCCCAATCCGGTTCCTCCATATTTTCGGGTAATGGTATCGTCTCCCTGTTTGAATCGTTCAAATATGCTTTTTCGCACTTCATGCGAGATGCCAATCCCCGTATCTGAAACAAAAAACTCCAATGATTCTTTATTTTTTAGGTAGCGATAACCAAAACGTATTGTCCCTTCCTGAGTAAATTTAAAGCTATTGCCCAAGAGATTAACTAAAATCTGATTGATTCGATTGCCATCGCTGATAATGGCAGCTTCATGATCTGACAAACCCAGAGAAAGCTCGAATTTGAGAAAGCTTTCTTTCTCTTTATGGTGCTTTTCTTTAAAGAGTTCAAATGTTTCATGGAGGAGCTTGTTTAATTCAAATTTTGTGTAGTTAAGATTTAATTGACCAGCTTCAATTTTTGAAATATCAATAATGTCATTAATGATGTTTAGTAGCTGCCGGGAGTTGTTATACACAATCTGAAGAAACCGGTTTCTTTTTTCCACATTCTGTTCGGAACGGAGCAACAACTGCGTAAAGCCCAGAATTCCATTCATAGGTGTGCGGATTTCATGTGACATATTTGCCAGAAATGCCGATTTTAATTTGTCTGCTTTTTGGGCATTGTTACGCTCTATTTCCAGACGCTGCTCGATTTGTTTCCTGTATAATGCAATAGCAGCCTGGTAAGCAAAAGTCTCCATCGTTTTCCTGTCGGGCGGGAATGATTGCTTGCCGGGAATAATAAAAATGCAACCAAACAGATGACTTTCAATAGAAAGGCCAATGTAGGATAAAGGTTTTTTCTGAATGCTATTAAAACCATGTTTCAATAAATCTTCCGGGATGGAAGGAAACAGGTCTTCTTCATTCGTTTGAACCTGATTGAGTTTGCCATTCAGAAAGTTAAAGTTATCCTCCCGGAAACTAAAACGATAAGCCTGTAATGTTTTTCTATTGATCCATTGCTTCCAGGTATCGGAGGCTTCAATTTTTGAGCTGACATATTCGATCTTCAATTTCTTTTCGGTATCGGATTGGAAGGAAGTAACAATTATTTCGTGCCGGGGAAGGTGATGTCCCAACTGTTTTCCAATAAATTTGAAGATGTTATTTTTGCTTGTTAGACTAAGAAAGGTAAGTCCTGAATTGGATAGAAAGTGGAGGTTTTTTTCATAGTTTTTTCGCTCACTGATATCGCGTCTTGAAAAAATAAATCCACTGCTAGCAGAAGAATTCACTGCATCCATGCTTCGCCCCGTGCTTTCTACCCACAAAACACTGCCATCTTTCCTTTTCATCTTATATTCTCCACGATAGCTTCCCAATTGCTTCGTGCTGTTGAAAAAATTGATGCGTATTTTTTCTTTCTCATCTTCAAGTAGGAAATCAAATATTTTTTTGTTGATCATCTCTTCCTTTCGGTACCCTAATATTCTTTCATGAGATGGGCTCACATAGATAAAAGTTCCCTGGTTGTCGGTAACACTAATCATGTCAGTGGTATTCTCAATGACTTTTCTGAAGAACTCTTCACTTTGTTTAAGTTGACGTTCTACTTCCTTCCTTTTAGTAATATCAAGTGTTACAGCTCCATAAAGTGTCATGTTTTGAAGCTCAACGGGGAATATTAATTGCTGAATGTCGAATGTATTGCCATCGATGCTTTTTATCTGGGTTTCCAGTAGTTTGTTCAGATAGTTGTCCCCCTTTCCGTCAATGAGCTTTTTTAAAATGTGCTGAAACTGGCTTTTTTCTCGGTTTTTTTGTAGCGGATCAAGTTGCTTGAAGACTTCCAGCGCATTTTTACCAATTGCAAACTCATCATCAATTCCTGTTAAGTTTTTAATGGCTTCATTCCACTCAAGAATAATACCATCGCTGTCAATAAGGATGATACCTTCATAAGACTGATTGACAAAGCTTCTGAATTTTTCTTCACTTTGCTTGAGGGCCTGTTGGGTTTCTTTTAGTTCGGTAACATCTAAAATAAGTCCTAAAATTTCATAGTCCTTAGCTAAGGGGTTATAAAAAACAGATTTGCTAATAAACGCATGTCGTTTTCCCTGTCCGGGAATGGTGAAACTTCTTTCAATGGTTA
>CAYVSF010000024.1:0-13859 GCA_964453775.1 uncultured Bacteroidales bacterium | reverse complement strand
CACCGCGACTGCGATATACAATCGGCTTGTCGGGCAAATAGTCGTTCCCATAGGTCTTTTCAATAAACGTTCGGCAATCGGCAACCGCATCCTGCGAAAGGTTAACGGAATCTGTACGCATATAGGTTATTTTACCTGCCTCATAAAGCCTTTGTGCAACAGCCATTGTTTGAGAAACAGAGAAACCAAGCTTTCGACTTGCTTCCTGTTGAAGCGTGGATGTTGTGAATGGGGGCGCAGGAGATTTCTTTCCTGGTTTCTTTGTGATTGATTCTACTAGAAATTCCGCCTGCTTGCATGCCTCGAGAAAGGTTACTGTATCGTTTTCCTTTTCTAATTTTTTAGCAAGTTCAGCTTTAATTTCCTGTTTTGCATCCGTAAGAAAATTTCCTGTAACTTTAAAGGAAGATTTACTTTTAAAATTCATTATCTCCCTTTCTCTCTCTACAAGCAAACGAACTGCTACTGACTGCACCCGTCCTGCAGAAAGTCCCGGTTTTACTTTTTTCCATAGTACAGGTGAAAGCTCAAATCCTACCAGTCTATCAAGAATTCTTCTGGCCTGTTGAGCATTCACCAGGTTTTCATCAATAGCACGAGGATTTTCGACTGCGTTTTTGATTGCATTCTTCGTGATTTCGTGAAAAACTATCCGTTTGGTCTTTTTCTTTTCAAGACCTAAAACATCAAATAAATGCCATGCAATTGCTTCCCCCTCTCTATCTTCATCGGAAGCCAGCCAAACCATTTTTGATTTTTTTGCTGCCGCTTTCAGGTCTTTAACCACTTTCTTTTTCTCTTCGGGGATAATATATTGTGGTGCATAATTATTATCAATTTCTATTCCAAGATTTTTCTTAGCCAAATCCCGAATATGGCCATAACTTGACATTACAGTAAAATCCTTCCCTAAAAACTTCTCTATTGTTTTGGCTTTTGCCGGGGACTCAACTATTACTAGATTATCACTCATGAAATAAGTTGTTTTTTCTTTCGTTTAATTCGACAAAATTAAACATTTCAAATTAATGCCTTAGGATTTACAATTAAATATTATTTATTATTTTTACCGCAAACTTATGGAATACCATGAATAATAAAAGGTTCACCAAGAAATTTTATTTAAGACTGTTTTGGATATTGTATATCATCCCTTTTCTGATTTTAATAAGCATTTTCATATTAATCAATAATGAAAGAATGGGAGATATGCCCACTTTTGAGGACCTGGAGAATCCTGAAAACAATCTTGCTTCAGAAGTATACACTGCAGATAGCGTTTTACTCGGATATCAATATATTCACCTTCGATCTTACGTGGATTTTGATGATTTGTCGCAAAACCTTGTAAATGCATTAATTGCAACCGAAGATATACGATTTGAGAAGCATTCGGGAATTGATGCACGCGGACTGGGAAGGGTTATCTTTAGAACGATTATTTTAGGTCAAAGCGGTTCCGGAGGTGGCAGTACCATAACCCAACAGTTAGCAAAAAACCTGTTCCCCAGGGATACAACCACCTACAATTCCGCTCTCATGAGGAAAGTACATCTTGGGTTGAATAAATTTAAAGAATGGGTAACAGCAGTAAAACTGGAACGAAATTACACCAAGAAGGAGATCCTGGTTATGTATTTAAATACTGTTCCTTTCGGTGGGCAATCGTATGGGATAAAATCGGCTGCTAAAACTTTTTTCAACACTACTCCCGATTCTTTAAAGACAGAAGAAGCAGCATTGCTTGTAGGCTTATTAAAAGCACCAACCCGCTATAGTCCTGTACTAAACCCAGAACGATCACAGTTGCGCAGAAATATCGTTTTATCACAAATGAATAAATATGAATTCATTAGCGAAACAAAATTTGATTCATTAAGTACATTACCTATTGAGCTTTCCTATAAAGTACAAGATCATAATGTGGGCATGGCTACTTATTTGCGTGAATATTTGAGGCAAACCTTGATGGCTAATAAACCTCAGCGGAAGGGCTATTATCTTGAATCAAGCTATAAAAAAGATTCTGCTGAATGGATAAACAATCCATTATATGGATGGTGTAATAAAAACAAGAAGCCAGGTGGAGAGCCTTATAATTTATACAAAGACGGGTTAAGGATTTATACTACATTGGACTCTAAAATGCAAAAATACGCAGAAGAAGCAATGAAAGAGCATTTAGGGGGTGAGCTGCAGGATGCTTTTTGGGAAGAGCAAAAATATAACCCCAACGCTCCATATTCGCCCGATTTAAAGGAAGAACAAATTGAGAGTATCCTTGAACTATCTATGCGAAGAACTGCCAGATATAATAATTTACGTAGACAGGGTATAAAAATGGATTCCATCATATCGATTTTTAACACACCTGCAAAAATGAAAGTTTTTTCCTGGGATGGAGACAGGGACACCGTTATGACTCCATTAGATTCAATTATCTATTATAAACATTTTCTCAGAGCCGGTTTTATGTCTGTTGATCCGCATAATGGGCATGTAAAGTCCTATGTTGGAGGCCCGGATTTCAAACATTTCAAATATGATCATGTTGTGCAGGGGGCACGACAGGTGGGTTCAACCATCAAACCTTTTTTATATACCTTAGCTATGCAGGAAGGCTATTCGCCCTGTTACAAAGTAGCTAATGTCCCTTCAACATTTATGGTAAATGATACCACATGGACACCAAAGAACAGCGGTCCCTCAAGTATGGATGGTAAGATGGTAACACTAAAATGGGGCTTGGCAAATTCAGTTAATTTCATTTCTGCATGGTTGATCAAGCAGTTCAATCCAGAATCAGTAATCGATGTTATGAACAGGATGGGAATAACCAGCCATGTGGCTCCTGTTCCCTCCATCTTTTTGGGTACGTCAGATATTAGCTTATATGAAATGGTAAGTGCATACGGAACTTTTGCCAATAAAGGAGTTCATACCGAACCAATCTTTGTCACCAGGATTGAAGATAAAAATGGAAATGTGCTCGCCAGGTTTACACCTTCAAAAAACGAAGCGATTAGTGAAAATACGGCCTATCTTATGGTTAACTTACTGCAAGGGGTTGTAGATGGAGGTACTGCCAATCGCCTGCAATGGAAATACCAACTTATGAACGAAATAGGAGGTAAGACAGGAACTACTCAAAATCATTCTGATGGCTGGTTCATGGGAGTTACACCCAACCTGGTTTCTGGTGTATGGGTGGGCGGTGAAGATCGTAGCATTCATTTTAAGGGAATTGGTCTGGGACAGGGAGCCAACATGGCGATGCCTGTTTTTGCACTCTATATGCAAAAAATTTACAGCGACTCTACACTGCATGTTACCAGGAAGGATAAATTCGAAAAGCCCATTAACTTTTCTGTTAATCTCGACTGTGATAATATGCAAGGACAGAATAATTCTGAAGAAGAATATGAAGATGATTTTTTCTAGTTAATTTCCAGAACAGCATCCAAAAGCTCTTTGGTATATGGGGAAGCAGGGGAGTGATACAACTTATCAGCCTCTTCCAGCTCCTTAATTAATCCATCTTTCAGCACCAATACACGATCGGACATATGCTTTACAACGGCTAAATCATGAGAAATAAAAACATAGGTAAGGTGAAATTGCTTTTTTAAACGTTTCAAAAGATTTAATATCTCCGCCTGAATAGACACATCAAGAGAAGAGACAATCTCATCACATACTAAAAATTCGGGTTCCAATGCTAAAGCACGTGCAATTGCAACTCTTTGTCTTTGGCCTCCTGAAAGCTCATAAGGGTACCTTTGATAAAAAGTTTCATCCAATTGAACATTTTTAAGCAACTCAATCACCCGCTCTTTTCTTTCTGCATCACTATTCTTGATTTGATAAAACTTCAACGCTTCAAATATTGCATTGCCAATTCTTTGCCTTGGAGAAAGAGACGAATAAGGATCCTGAAAAACAAATTGATACTTTCGTCTAAAATGCTTTTTTTCTTTTTTCGAAAAATCCTTATATGTTTTCCCTTTATAGAAAATTCTTCCCTCCTGTTTTTCCAGAATATTAATAAGCAATCTTCCCAAAGTTGACTTGCCGCTTCCAGATTCTCCAACCAATCCCAGAGTTTCACCTTGTATTATTGAAAAGCTAAGATCTTCCAAAGCCTTTAGATGAGTTCTTCGTCTCCATATTTTACTATACTTTTCATACGAATGGGATAAGGCATCTACTTTTATTAAATCTATTTTCCCTTTTTCGCGAAGTGTTTTTTTGGGGTATTTACGATTTGGCGCTTCTTTATCCTCTATAAAATCATTCACAACAGGTAAATATTCTCTCTGCCCTTTTAGTTTTGGTCTACACTCAATTAATGCTTTAGTATATTTTCCTTTAGGCGATTTCACTAGTGTATTCGCATCTGTATACTCAACCGTTTGCCCCTCTTTCATGATTAAAATATCATCTGCAATTTGGGCTACTACTCCTAAATCATGAGAAATAAAAACTATCCCCAGATCATACTTAACCTGCAATTCTTTCAATAACAGGAGAATGTTTTTTTGAACTGTAACATCCAGGGCTGTTGTCGGTTCATCCGCAATAAGAATTTGGGGATTTTGAATCAAGGCCATTGCAATCATTATGCGCTGTCGTTGACCGCCAGACAGTTGATGGGGATATGCTTTGTAAAATCTTTCTGGCGGTTTCAATTCCATTTCTGAAAGCTTGCTAAGTATCTTTTTATAAGCCTCTTTATTGCTGATATCTCGCTCTTTTGCATTTAGCGCTTCCATCATCTGTCTACCACAAGTCATTGCAGGATTCAAGGAACTCATGGGATCCTGAAATACCATGGCAATCTCTTTTCCTCTTATACTCCTAAGCTCTTTTGCGCTACAGGTTCTAACATTTAATAATTTTCCTCTCTTATTTTGATAAATAATTTCACCATTTAAAATTTCTGCAGATGTAGGAACAAGCCCTGTAATAGCTGATACAAGTAGAGATTTTCCTGATCCAGACTCCCCAATAATCCCCAGTATTTTTCCTTTTTCTAAATGAAGAGAAATATTATCAAGTAGAAAACCATCATCTCTGAATTTAATCGTTAAATTTGCAAGCTCTAACATTTAAAATATTACTAATTCTTTAAACCAACATTTATTTTTTCCGTCATACTCTAACTAATCTAAATTTTGCAAGTTATGAAGAGGATTTTATTATTGGTTGCCTGTTTTTTCTGTCTAAGCATTATAACAAAAACAAGCGCCCAGGTCACAAATATAAATAATATGACCGAAACAGAAGGAAGTATGAGCGATGTAAAATCAGGTTCACAATTGGATAATGAATACACCAGAAACCTGCGTTTGCAAGAGATGAAAAAAACTACAATGAATTACTTTCTGAATGATAAATGGCAGGGAGGAGTCGTATATCTCAATAATAATAATGCATTAAAAGGTAGTTTATTTCGATACAACATTTACACCGATCAAATTGAATTAAGATCATTTCTCAACCCGGAAGATGTCGAAGTAGTAAGCATTGGTAGTCAGAAATTCATATATTCCAGGTTCGTTGATGAAGAAGGTAGGCGTGATGCTGGATATTTTGAACTACTGGAAGATGGAGAAACAAAATTACTGTTAAGGAGGTACATTAAGTTTGAAGTTGGAATGAATGACATAAAAGCATATGGAGCCTCTTCTTCAACAGGAATTAGTGAAAACTATTATGTGAAAAAAGAAGGCGAACCAGCCAAATTAATTGAAAAAGAAAAAGAGAGCCTGATTAATTTACTATCCGACAAAGAAGGAATGGAAGATTATATTAAGAAATCATTTGTGATCTTCATTACAGAGAAAAAGCTCAGAAAATTTATCAATCATTACAATACATTATAAGGTGTCTCTAAAAATGTGACGTATCATTTCTGAAACCTTGGAGAACCTTAGCACATCCAAACCCAAAGGCCTGTCATCCAGGTCTTTGGTGTATTTAGAAACAACAATTCTACTCATCCCCATTTTTTTTGCCTCCTGAATTCTCTGATGTACTCTTGAGGAAGGTCTAATTTCTCCAGTTAACCCAACTTCTGCAGTAAAACAGATATTTTTAGGAAGCACTGTATCCAGGTAAGAGGACACAACTGCTACCAAAACAGCTAGATCTATACCGGGATCATCTACTCTTAATCCCCCGGCAATATTCAAATAAACGTCTTTCGCAGAAATTTTAATCCCTATCTTTTTTTCCAATACAGCGAGCAGCATTCCTAATCTTCGACCATCAAAACCAGTAGAGGATCGCTGAGGAGAACTATATACTGAATTTCCCACTAAAGCCTGGACCTCTATAAGCAAGGGGCGGACACCTGTGATCATACTGCCGATAACAGCACCACTTTGCGGTTCATCACCCTGATGGATGAGGATATCGCTTGGATTAAGAATTTCCTTTAAACCTTTCCCTGTCATTTCAAAAATTCCTATCTCAGAGGTAGATCCGAAGCGATTCTTTGATGCACGTAAAATTCGATACAAATAGTTTTGATCTCCTTCAAATTGAATAACAGTATCGACAATATGTTCCAGAACTTTTGGTCCAGCTATTACACCATCTTTGGTGATATGACCAATAAGCAAAACGGGAATATGATTTTCTTTTGCATACTTTAATAACTTAACCGTACATTCCCTTATCTGCGAGACAGTTCCGGCAGAAGAATCCAAACCATCTGAAAATAAAGTTTGAATAGAATCCACAACGACAATTCCCGGATTGAACTCTCTTAGATAATTTAGAATATTCTCAACATTTGTCTCATTTAATATGAAAGCTTCCTCGTTGGTATGCTCCAATCGCTGCGCTCTTCGCTTTAGTTGCTGCGCACTCTCTTCCCCTGTCACATACATTACCTCATGTTTCTTTTGAAGCATTGCCATTTGCAGAACAAGGGTAGATTTGCCGATACCGGGTTCTCCTCCTAACAAGACAACAGCGCCCGGCACCAACCCCCCTCCAAGTACTCTGTCGAACTCATTAATTCCGGTAGCAATCCTTTGTTTTGTATTGCCTTCTATTTGGGAAAGTTTTTGGGGATTGTTCTTTTGAGATCTTTCCTGTGTTTTAGCATTTCCACCTGTAAGTTTTTGCTCAATAAATGTATTCCATTCATTGCATGCAGGACACTTTCCCATCCATTTTGATGATTCATTGCCACATCGCTGGCAGACATATACAGTTCGATCCTTAGCCATTATCAATTATTTTTTGAATAATTCCTGTTGATGAAAAGCCCTCAAGAAAATTCAATCGTTCAATTTTTCCACCCGTCGATTCGACATAATCTGCACCGACGATATCTTTCTTCTCATAATCACTGCCTTTCACCAGGATATCCGGTTGAATGGTTTTAATCAACTGCAAAGGTGTATCCTCATCAAAGAAAACCACTAAATCAACAAAACAAAAAGAAGCCAAAAGTAAAGCTCTTGTCCACTCATCTTTTACCGGCCTTAAATTTCCTTTCAACCTGCTCACCGATGCATCTGTATTTAATCCAATAAGCAGGGTATTCCCCAAATCACGTGCTTTGCTTAAATAATCGATATGCCCTCTGTGGATTAAATCAAAGCAACCATTGGTAAACACCAATTGGCGCTGTTTATAACGCAGAAAACTTCGATAAGGCTTTAGTTTATGATATTCATCCTTTCGTACAATTTTGTTTTCAATCAACTCTAATTGTGTTATCATACAATTCCTTGTTTTCGTTTTAGTCTGCGGGTAAAAATGAAAATCCCAGTAATAGAAATCAGTCCTAGAGCAATTGCAAAGACCGACTGCGATTCGTGAGCCAGGGTGGCAAAAACCAGTCCATCTTCCCTGCTAATGCCATATAGCGTCAGGCCCATAGAGGTAATCCAGTGAAAAGCACCTATTCCTCCCTGGACAGGTAATGACATTCCCAAACCACCTATCACCAATATGAACAATCCATCCATTAAATTTAGCCCGGATGTTGCCGGGATACTGAAGACCAAAATATAAGTCATTAAATAGTAAAAAATCCAAATTAATAAGGTGTGAATAACAAAAGCTGTCCGGCTTTTTAATCTTGCTACGGTAGCAATTCCCGCAACTATTCCTTTCAAAAGACTCCGCATTTGTTTAAACACATAGGTTTTTCTTAATTGTCGTCTAAAGTAATAGAGAAGAACAATTAACACGATAAAAAAAGCAATTATAAAAAGCCAAAAAGCTAAAGAGGTGGGAACTTTATCAAGGATCAAGCGGGATAAAGGTTTGAAAATTTGCTGGTATATAAACTTTCCAAAAGATTGTAACTTAAAGATGAAAAGAAACAGTAACAAAAACAGCAACACGATCAAATCGATGGTACGCTCTATGATAACTGTCCCTATCAAACTATCAACAGGAATTTTGTCGGTCCTGTTTAGTACAGCACACCGTGTAACTTCACCAATCCGGGGAAAAGCAAAGTTAGCAAGGTAACCGGTCATCAGGGAAAAAAAAACCCGTGTAAGACTGGGACGATGGTTCAAGGGTTCTATAAGCAATTTCCAACGGTATGCCCTGAAAAAATATGCAAAGAATGCAAAAAGGAGCGATAAAAAAACAAACTCATACCTTGCCTTGCTAAGCTCTTGCCATAACATTTTAAGATCAATTCCTCGAAATGCTATATAAAGCAGCAAAGCACCCAATCCCAAAAAAAAGAGATAGTTGAGTGTTTTTAAGATGATTCTTTTCAATTACACAAGCGTATTCGTTGCTGTATCGGGAAACAATAATTTTGGCTTAAATCCCTTTGCTTCGTCAAAGTCAAGAGAAGCATATGAAATAATAATGATAACATCTCCAACGGCCGCTTTTCTTGCGGCGGGGCCGTTTAGACAAATCTGACCTGTTCCTCGTTCTCCTTTTATCACATAGGTGTCCAGCCTTTCGCCATTGTTAATATTTACCACCTGAACTTTTTCATTCTCAATAATATTTGCAGCCTCCATTAAATCTTGATCGATAGTGATACTTCCCACATACTGCAAATTTGCCTCTGTAACAGTTACTTTATGTATTTTTGACTTCACAACTTCAATATGCATAATACCGTCTGCTTTTGTAGTACAAAGTTAATAATTAAATCGTATATTATCTATTAATCGAACCTTTCCAGCCCAAACAGCAACGCATAGCTGTATGTTATCTGACCTGGTCCAGGATTCAATCGGTTTGAGTGTATTGGCATCCACAAAATCGACATATTCCACATCCATATGAGGATTAGAATTAATGCGATCAAATATCCATTCTTTTAGTTCTTCGGGCTTATTAAAAGAACCTGATTTCAATTTAGCTTCTTTTAACGTAGTATAAATCAGAGAAGCAGCTTTTCTTTCTTCAGGGGCTAAACGTTCATTTCTTGAACTTCTGGCTAATCCGCTTTTTTCACGCTCTATAGGACAAGCAACAATTTCAATAGTATAATTAGATGATCGTACTAAATGTTTAATAAGCGCTAATTGTTGAAAATCCTTTTCGCCAAAATAGGCTTTATGTGGCCTTATTAAATCAAACAATTTTGAAACGATTTTTGCAACTCCCTGAAAATGACCCGATCGGAATTTACCTTCCATCACCTTATCCAGCCCGTTAAAATCAAAAACACGCTTGTCTTTCTCTGGATACATTTCCTCAACAGTAGGCAGAAATACTACATTACATCCAACCTCCCGAAGCATCTCTAAATCCTTATTGTAATCCCTGGGATATTTATCAAAATCTTCTTGCTGATTAAACTGTGTAGGATTTACAAAAATACTAACCAAAACAAGATCATTTTGAGATTTTGCGCATTTTATAAGGGAAAGATGGCCGGTATGCAAAGCTCCCATAGTGGGGACAAACCCCAATGTTTTATTGGAGCTGGCGAATAAATTACGCCATTTAACGACATCCGATTTGGTTTTAAAGACTTCCATAATGTAAATTAAATCTTGCAAAGATAGACATTCATACAATAATACAAACCCTACTTTTAATTGAACCTTAACAAAGCGAAAGTGTTCAATTGAAAGCAAAGTTGATGATCTCTATTATTTTTACTAATTTTGCGGGTGTTTAATTAATCGATAATCCGATGGAAAGTACAAAAGTATTGTTTATATCACAAGAAATTACCCCTTATTTACCAGAGTCGGAAATGTCGCTCATTGGCAGGCACTTACCACAGGGAATACAAGAACGTGGTAAAGAAATACGTACATTCATGCCAAAGTTTGGCAACATCAATGAAAGAAGAAACCAACTTCATGAGGTCATAAGGCTTTCCGGAATGAACCTTATTATTGATGATACTGATCACCCACTCATTATAAAAGTGGCATCAATCCAGGCAGCTCGGATGCAGGTATATTTCATTGATAATGAGGATTATTTCCAACGAAAAGCCACCGTTAAAGATGAAGATGGGAAGTTTTTCGAAGATAATGATGAGCGAATAATCTTCTTTGCAAGAGGAGTTCTGGAAACGGTTCGAAAATTAAGATGGTCTCCGGATATTGTTCATTGTCATGGTTGGTTTACCAGCCTTATACCACTTTACCTTAAAAAATCCTACAGCGATGATCCACTTTTTGCCGATTCAAAAGTTATATATTCGCTCTATAAAGATGAATTTGACAAAGCTTTACATACAAACTTTAAAGAAAAAGTAAAATTCGAAGGGATCTCTGATAAAGAGTTAAAAACGTTAGTGGACCCCAGTTTTGAAAACTTGAATAAACTGGCAATTGATCATTCTGATGCCATAATACAGGGAAGCGAAAATATTAATAAAAAACTGGAAACATATATTAAAACAAAAAACATCCCGTTATTACCTTATCAGGATGAAGAGAACTACATCGACGAATATTCTAAGTTTTACGACAAATTAATTTAAGATTATATGCAGGGAAGATTATTATTGCTCAGGAAAGGATTCTTATTTACAACTATCCTCTCCTTCATTTTTATTGTTTTTTTATCAAGTTGTAAGGAAGAATTTACAGAATTAGGAAAATCTGTTATTCCAGATGACGAGTATTTAGGGTTTCAAAGAGATACATTAATCGCAGTTAATGCATATACGATTCAGTCCCCTGTTTATCCAACGAATAAACAAGACAAAAATGTCTTCCTGGGAATCATAAATGATCCTGTTTTTGGTAAAACAAAATATAGTTTTATGACAGAAATACAGGAACCCACAGATGTTTTTTATAAGGACTTAACGTCTCTCGACAGTGCTGTTCTTAAACTTGTAATTAGAGACAGATATGGATACAATAACGTGCAACAAAATTATAGTGTTTATCGATTAAGCAAAACAATTGAATCACCCGATTCGATCATTTACTATAACGACGTGGATCCTTCTCCCTATTATACAGAAGGCAGTATTATTAGTGAGAGCACATCAAGAATAGGAGACACTCTTTTTATTAAATTAAAATCAAATTTTGTTCAGGCATTATTGGATGATGTAAAGGATGAAGAAGATCTAATCAGTGGCATTTATTGCAAAGTTGATGATCATGATTTACCCGTAGGATCTGTTTTTACAATTGATTTGCTAAGTGATTCTACCAGTTTTATCAATCTTCACTACCAAGATTCCACAGAACTTGAGCAGCAAATAGTAACCTTCCCTATTAATACCCGTGGGAATCATATTGAATTTACAAAACATATTAGAGAAGGCTATCCTATAAACGAATATTTATTAAATGATACCACTAAAGCAGATTCACTTATTTTTATTCAGGGAATGAATGGTACAGATATAAAACTCAAATTCAAACCTATCTCAGAATGGATTGAGAAAGGCCCATATGCTATAAATGATGTAAAGCTAATAGTAAAATTAGACGATAATACCTCGAACAGATTTGATGCCTATGACATACCGGAGAATCTTATTATAAAGGAAGGAAAAAGCATAGAGTATCTTTCCGACATTTCAAGTTATGAAGGATTTGACTACGCTGAATATGATAAAGATAATAAAAGATATATTTTTAAGATTACCGAACCCTTTATTGAGCATATTACCAATGAAGATTACGAAGAATACTCTTTATTCATACGTTTGCCTAATTATGCTTCCGATCCATCAAGAGTTGTACTAGAGGGAGGAGAATTGGAACTATTTGTAACATACACTAAATTAGAAGAATAATGTGTGGAATTGTTGGGTATATAGGAAATAAAGAAGCGTATCCACTTCTCGTAAATGGATTAAAAAGACTTGAATACCGGGGCTATGATTCTGCCGGTGTCGCTCTGCTTGATAATAAAGGAGTTAGGATCTATAAAAAGAAGGGAAAAGTTTCGGATTTGGATGAATATGCCAAAGCAAGTGATATTAGTGGAGAGATAGGAATTGGTCATACCCGCTGGGCCACTCATGGTGAACCTAATGATGTAAATGCCCATCCACATACTTCTGAAAATGGTCATATCACGCTAATACATAACGGAATTATAGAGAATTATGGCCGTTTGAAGCAAAAGCTTGAAGATCGGGGATATACATTTCAAACGGCAACAGATACGGAAGTATTAGCAAATCTCATCGAATACATATATTTAAAGGGAAAAGTTTCAGCTGAAATAGCTGTAAGACTTGCTCTTTCTAAAGTTGTTGGGGCATATGGACTGGCCATTATGTGCCAGGAAGAACCGGATAAACTAATTGCTGCCCGAAAAGGAAGCCCGCTTGTTATAGGAGTTGGGGATGGCGAATATTTTATCGCATCGGATGCCACACCCATTGTGGAACACACAAAAAGTGTCATTTATTTAAATGATGATGATGTAGCCATTTTGGCAAAGGATGGGATGACGCTTAAAACTATTAAAAATGACAAGCTCACCCCCAAGGTTCAAAAAGTTGAACTTGACATCGGTGAAATAGAAAAGAATGGCTATAGTCATTTTATGCTTAAAGAAATTTTTGAACAACCCCGTTCAATTAAAGACACTTTTCGAGGAAGAGTTGCTGCCAACATGAATGATATTCACTTGGGAGGTCTGTACAATGTTCTCCCAAAACTTGAAACGGCAAATCGAATTATCATCATTGGTTGTGGTACGTCCTGGCATGCCGGACTGGTTGGTGAATATCTAATTGAAGAACTAGCCCAAATCCCTGTAGAAGTGGAGTATGCTTCGGAGTTTCGTTATCGCGACCCTATTATCAGGAAAGATGATGTAGTCATTGCTATCAGTCAGTCCGGAGAAACTGCAGATTCATTGGCAGCCATACGCCTGGCCAGGGAAGCAGGAGCTCTGGTTCTTGGTATATGCAATGTTGTGGGCAGCAGCATTCCAAGAGAAACAGATGCAGGCGTTTATACACATGCAGGCCCGGAAATCGGAGTAGCTTCAACAAAAGCTTTTACTGCTCAAGTTACTGTGCTGTCAATGATTGCCATGATTCTTGGTAAACGCAGAAAAATCCTCAGTGACGAGTATTATGGAAAACTAATACAGGAACTAACTGATATCCCAGCGAAAATTGAAAAAATATTAACATATAACAATATTTTCCAGAAAATTTCCAATTTATATAAAAATGCCACCAACTTCCTCTATCTGGGAAGGGGATACCTCTTTCCTGTTGCTCTGGAAGGGGCGCTGAAATTGAAGGAAATTTCATACATTCACGCCGAAGGTTATCCTGCTGCAGAAATGAAACATGGCCCAATCGCACTTATCGACGAAAAAATGCTGGTCGTGGTTCTTGCTACAAAGGATAAAACCTATGATAAAATTGTAAGCAATATCCAGGAAGTAAAAGCAAGAAAAGG
>CAYVSF010000023.1:0-13889 GCA_964453775.1 uncultured Bacteroidales bacterium | reverse complement strand
TTCCGATCTAAGTAAAACCAATACCATTATCTTCTATTCGTAAAATAACCTGGTGATCCTCCGAGCGAAGTGTAATTAGCGCGAAATTGGCCCCTGAATGCTTAATAATGTTATTTAAAGCTTCCTGCGAGATTCTGTACAGGTAGGTTTTGATTTTATCCTCCAGTTCTACATTTAATTCTTTATGATTGATCTCGATCTGTATTCCTGTGCTATTCGTTACATCGCGGCACAACGTGGTTAAAGCATCTGCCAGGCCAAATTCATTTAATACGGCGGGCATTAAATTATTCGATATATTGCGTACTTCATTGATGGTATTGGCAAATAAGCGCTGCACTTCTTCCATGATCAATTTCGACTTCTGACTATCTGCTTTTTCCATGCGTTCTAAGCGCATTTTAATGGCTAAAATAGATTGTCCCAATCCATCGTGCAGTTCTCTTGATAGTCGCTGCCTCTCCAGTTCCTGTCCGTCGATCATAGAGCTTAATCGCATCGACCGCTCCAGTTTTAGGTTTTCGGTTTGCTCTGCTATTTTTGATGACATTTCGTTGAAGGCTTTGATCAGGCTGCCTATTTCATCACTGCTAATAATATCCTTCACAAAAACATCATAATTTCCTTCTGTAATTTTCTGTGCCGCTAATTTCAATTTAATAATGGGCAAACTTATCCGTCTGGCAATAATGTATACAAATGCAAAGAGGAGTAAAGACATTAAAACACTTAAGTACAAAATATTACTGCGGATTGAATCAATAGGAATCATCGCTTCCTTTTCGTCAATCTCAGCTAAAATGGCCCATTCCAAACCCGGGATATCTACTTTACTGTAGGAACTTAAAACGGAAATACCCCTGTAGTCTTTAATAACATTCGTACCTGTATTCCCGCTTAATGCTTGTTTTACACCTTCGGTGTTAACCATGGTTTTAAAGACAGAGTTGTCCTGAAAGCGTGAAGTGCTTCTCATTAAGGAATCACTCCCTACCAAATAGGATTCACCGGATTTGCCAAGTCCGTTGTGCGGGTTGTTCTCATACATGATCGAATTAATCGCATCGATATCAATTTCGATGGCTACCATACCTTCGGTTTTTCCATTCGCTGAAAGAACAGGTGCTCCAATAAATATTGCGGGTAAGCTTGTTACCGTATCAAGTTTATAATCTTCGATTTGAATTTCAGGGGTAGTTGAGATTTGTTCCCATAAGTTGGCTATCAATAAGTTGTTAACTGAATTGTACGCTTGCGTTCTATTTGTTCCTGAGGCATTGAGAATCACCGATTCGCCTTCTTTATCTACCACATAAAACCGTTTGTAGTAGCTGCCGGAGATTAAGTGTTTATAAAGAAACTTATCGTACTCTTTGTAAATCTTTTTATCTGTTTTCTTTTCTGATAAAGAGCTCTCTAAATAGGCAATGATATTTTTGACATCTTTAGATTTTGAGATTAATTCGATATCAAGTCTTAAATCGCTGAAGAAACGTTCTATTCTGTATTTTTTCTCTATTCTTAATGATGTTAACTGATCAAAAGTTCGTTTAACCAAGGCGTCTTTTGCCCGGTAATACGAATAGGATCCAATAACAATAACGGTAAAGATATTGAGCAGCAAGAAATAGATGACCAGTTTTTTTACAATTGAGTTCTTTACCATTCCTTTTATTTGTAACTGCCGCGCATAACCTAAGTTCTGTTGGCAGGATAATTGTTCAAGTTCACTTTTCCCCTGATTTCTGATAAACTTGCCGGGTGTAGTTTTTTAATAGTTTTATATGGCGCAATTTAAATCATTAAGAAAAAAAAACAAAATGGAACAGACACCTTGCTTTAGGATGTAATTGTGTATATTCCTGTTCTTTAATTGATGAATTTCTTTTGAGAATAGTACAGAGAACTAGAGTTTGAAATCTAATAGTTCTTCGTATGGATTCCCTTTTAATCCCAATAACTTTGCAAATGCAGGTTCTGTTTTTAATCCCTGCTTTTTAAGGGCAATTATTTCTTTTTTAAACTGTGCTCCTTTATTTTGTAGTATCTGATATTCCACGATCATGTGCCGATAAGCATTCTGTGCTTCAACAGGAATGTTCTGTCCAAAAATTTCCACAAGGAAATTTTCTGTATTAAATCGTGCTATGGTAGTTGTGATAGTTTCTCGCACATTTGTTTTCAGTTCGAATCCATTTTTCCCGGAATACAATTCGGTAAGCAGCAGTGAAAATTCTGCATGATCATTAACCCAACAGCTAATATCCAAATCGCTCTCCGGCAAATCTATGCCAATGGGTATCGTTCCTGTTAATACCGGAGTATACTGCTGTAACTGTTCGAAAATTCCAATGCTTTTAAGTTCACGGTAGGCACTTCGTTGTCGTTTATTTCCTGTTTTTAGATATTTAATAGCTTTAAAATCTTGCACTGGTTTAAGTTTTTTCTGGCTGGGGCAACAAGGATAATTATCCCGGTAATATTCTGTAGTTATAAAAATGTATTTTTTGATTTAAGGGCAAGTGTTGAGAAAGCGTATTCATTTTTAGGGATTATTCAAATGCATTTTTAATTTTTTAAATAAAGTTTGGAGCTCTTTTCTTTCTTCTGCTGATATTCTTATAAAATCAAAAGCTGATTTAAAAGTGCTAAAGATTTTAAATTCTACCGGCAAATCGTCTTTTAGCATGTCAAAACCTAAAGAAGTAGCTAATTGATTTGGCGTGCAGGTTATCATGGCTGTTTTTCTTATACCAATATGTTTTTTATTCTCCAGTAGAAATTGAATATATTTCTTCACTTCCTCCGGGTTAAACAAAAACACCAATTCCCGAATGTCTGAAAGCACGTTGAAGTTGGGATTGAATTTTTTATCCTTGCCAATTCTCCTTTTAAAATCAATTAATTCATCAACACAGAATTGCCCGGAATAATATTCAAGAATCAGTGATTGTTCTTCCAAAATCATATAGCGCAACTTCTTTGACATGGGCAAAAGGATGAGTTGATGCTATAAAACTAAGGAAATATTTTAATTTAATCCATTATTTCAAATTATCAACTAAGAAGAAGTGCCTGGAAAATAATGTACGAATTGAAGTTTTAAGCTTTCCCTTTTATGTTGGGTTCTCAAATCAGCATTTTTGTTATATAATTTGCTGATTTTGCTCCATCCTCAAAGGAAATACCAGGAATGACGAACACAGCATCTGGAAGCAGAATCGAAGTATAAAAAAGGGATGATGGCGCTAAAAGCACGCATCACCCCATATGTTGAGTGATTGTATTATCCTTTATTCTGCTGATCCTCCGGTAGCAATATTTTTACTTCGCTCGATGGACTGCAGGGCCAGGTAATTGTCGCCAAATTTCTTCATGTTATTCATTTCGTCATCAAACTGGTCAAAATGACGTTCTTCATCACCTACCAGCGATTCGAAAAGCTGTTTCGAAATAGAGTCGGCGTTTGCAGAACATTCGTTGGCCCACAGGTTGTAATCCCTTGCACTGGATTCTTCCATCTCTACGGCCATTTTAAGCATCTCTTTTACATCATGTATTTTCTTAACTTTTTCTGATGCTTCCATCTCCACTTCTCCATCCAGGAACAAAATACGTTCTGCCAACTGTTCAATATGTATCATCTCTTCAATTGCTGTTTTCTTGAATAAACCGGCCAGAAGATCGTATCCCTGGTCGTCGCAATGAAAATGAAAATACATGTACTGATGAACAGCTGTAAGTTCATCTGCAACTGCCTTGTTTAAGAGTTCAATACTTTTTTCTTTCATCTTTTGCATGTTTAGTTAAATTTAAGTAGTTATTTCAAATCAAAACGATCGAGGTTCATTACTTTATCCCAGGCGGTGATGAAGTCTTTTACAAACTTCTCTTTTGCATCTGCACTGCCATACACTTCGGCCAGTGCCCTCAGTTCCGAGTTCGAACCAAATATCAGGTCAGCGCGTGTGGCTGTCCATTTCAAATCGCCCGAGTTGCGGTCGCGTCCCTCGAAAAGGTCTTCGTTTTTCGTTTTTGGTTTCCATTCGGTGCTCATATCCAAAAGATTTACAAAGAAATCATTGGTAAGCACTTCAGGCCGGTTGGTAAACACACCGTGTTTCGAACCATCCCAGTTGGCATTTAGCACTCGCATACCGCCCACAAGAACAGTCATTTCAGGTGGCGTAAGCGTTAGCAACTGGGATTTGTCTACCAACATCTCTTCTGCGCATCTAAAATAGTCCTTTTTTATGTAATTCCGAAATCCGTCGGCTTCGGGTTCCAGCAC
The DNA here is from genome assembly GCA_964453775.1 of uncultured Bacteroidales bacterium. Taxonomy (GTDB): domain Bacteria; phylum Bacteroidota; class Bacteroidia; order Bacteroidales; family UBA12077; genus CAYVSF01. The sequence goes on along the minus strand of CAYVSF010000023.1, from coordinate 9,598 downwards.
TTTAAAGGATTCCACATCGCTTTGTTCCAGCGAGGCATCCATGCGCCCCGGCGTAAAGGGTACGGTCATATTGAACCCGGCATCTTTGGCCGCTTTTTCAATGGCTGCCGAACCGCCCAGTACAATCATATCGGCCAGCGATACTTTTTTGTCGCCATTTTGAACCTTGTTGAAATCTTTCTGAATGCCCTCAAGTGTTTTCAGCACCTTTTCAAGTTGCCTGGGATGATTGGCTTCCCAGTTTTTCTGGGGTTCAAAACGGATACGGGATCCATTGGCACCTCCTCGTTTGTCTGAATTGCGGTAGGTGGAAGCAGAAGCCCATGCTGTTGATACCAATTCGGCAATACTTAAGCCGGATTCCAGTATTTTGTTTTTCAGTTTTTTAATATCACTCTCGTCAATTAAGGGATGATTCAATTCCGGTATCGGATCCTGCCAAATCAGATCTTCTTTGGGAACTTCCGGTCCCAAATAACGGGATTTCGGTCCCATATCACGGTGCACCAGCTTATACCAGGCCCGTGCAAAGGCATCGGCAAATTCATTCGGGTTTTCATAAAAGCGCTTTGAAATTTTTTCGTATGCAGGATCCACCTTGAGCGCCAAATCAGTTGTTAGCATCATCGGGGGATTCTTCTTTCCATCGATATGTGCATCGGGTACCAGTTCATGTGCTGATTTATCTTTGGGTTGCCATTGGTACTTCCCGGCAGGACTTTTGGTGAGCTCCCATTCATATTCGAAGAGGTTTTCAAAGAAACCCATATCCCATTGAGTGGGCTTATTGGTCCAGGCACCTTCCAGTCCGCTGGTTATTGTATCGGCACCCTTGCCGGTGCCAAAATCGTTTTTCCAGCCAAGACCTTGTTCCTCCAAAGGAGCTGCTTCCGGGTCGGGTCCGTTGTGGTCTTCCGGGGCGGCACCATGCACCTTCCCAAATGTATGTCCACCGGCAATCAGTGCTACTGTTTCGTAATCGTCCATGGCCATACGCTTAAACGACTGGCGGATAAATTCAGCAGATTTTGCCGGATCCGGCTCGCCGTTTGGTCCTTCGGGATTCACATAGATCAATCCCATGTGGTCTGCGGCAAGTCTTCCTTTAAGGTTACCATGATCGTCGTGACGCTCATCGGCCAGCCATTCGTGCTCGGGTCCCCAGTCAATATCCTGTTCCGGTTCCCAAATATCTTCACGACCACCTCCAAACCCGAAGGTTTTGAAACCCATGGATTCCAGGGCTACATTACCGGCCAGGATCATCAGATCAGCCCAGGAGATCTTCTTGCCATATTTTTGTTTGATCGGCCAGAGAAGACGCCGGGCTTTATCCAGACTCACATTATCGGGCCAGCTGTTGATAGGTGCAAAACGTTGATTCCCTGTGGAACCACCACCACGGCCATCAGCCATGCGGTAAGTTCCTGCACTGTGCCAGGCCATGCGGATAAAAAGACCGCCATAGTGTCCCCAGTCTGCAGGCCACCAGTCCTTCGAATCTTTCATCAGTTGACGCAAATCTTGTTTGAGGGCTTTATAATCGAGTTTTTTGAATTCTTCGGAATAGTCAAAGTCAGCATCCATCGGGTCGGAAAGAGATGAATGTTGTCGAAGAATTTTTAGGTTCAATCGGTTGGGCCACCAATCCAGATTTTTGGGACCTCCATTGTCCATATTATGACTCCCCGTTGCTCCGGTAACCGGGCATTTGCTATTGTTATTAAATTTGTTTTCCATAATCTTTTGTGTTTTAGTAGATGAGTTATACAAATTACAAAAAAATTGGGGGATATGTTTAGCAAATCAATAGTATACCTTGTGTTTTTCTTGCATGATATTTGCTAAAACCCTATGGAGAGTGAAGGGAAGAGCAAGGATTTTGTTTTGAAAATTGGCTGCATTTGATTAGTATCAAGAATTACAAATTACGAAATAATCTTCGTATATCTATACCTTGAAATTCTATCTCATGCTTTTTTTTGATTATAGAGCGAAAAAAAGAGCGTATTGCAGAAGTAATACACTCTTTTTAACGTGTTTATATTCGAAATAGATTTACGAAACTATTTTCTGGCTAATTCTATTGCCAAAAGATACGCTTCTATTTCTTTAGCAAAAGCACTCGATCGGGATTTCCGGTAATATTCCTTATCTTTTTTTCTGTCTAAAATAGAATACCTGTATCCTGTAGTGGATTGTACCTGTCCATAGCTATCCAGACCCGCTTTTACATCAGTTTCCGATTGGTAATCCATGATGTAGCGATATTTATTTACGTCGCTGTATTTTTTTTCTATCTCCTCTTTGGTGGCAAGAATGTAGTCGCCTGTATAATCGGAAAATTTCTTTTTTAGATATCTGTCATAACTTCTACGTCCTTTTAATACACCAATAAGGGTGAAGTCTTCTGTTACCATTTCGGGTGGGATTTCTCCTGATTCAACAGTTATTTTTTGGGCAACACGGCTTGTACTTACGCACGAAACCGCAACCAAAATAATAAGAAAGAGACTCGCGAGTTGAAATGTTTTTTTCATCTGTTTTTGTTTTAGGTTAATAAGAGTCCGTTTGCAAGTGTAAATCAGTAAAAAGATGCATACGGAAGGGGAAGGTAATTGCCCGCTAAGATAGCATTTTATGAATTGTTTGAAATCATGAATCTAGAAAAAAATGCACTTAGGTTGATTTTTTAGGAATCTTTACTGACTTCAATTTCATTTGCGTCAACAGTATGCCTGCCAGTACCACCAGTAAACCTAGAATATCCATCGATTGCAGTTTATCTCCAAAGAAAATCCAGGTCATTAACATGGTGACGGGCGGACCAAGATAGAACAGACTTGCAACTCGCGGGGCGGATTCTTGCTTAAGTAGTAACCACATTAACAGATAGCTGCCCAGCGAAACAGCCAGGATAAGCCAGATCATGGTATAGATAAACGGAGGTTCCCAGTGAGCAGTAAAGTTTTCCAGGAAGAAGGCTGGCACTATCGTGACCAGGGCAGTGGCCATGCATTGATAGAACATTTCCAAATCGATAGGTAGGATCATTTTTTCCTCCATGACTTCCATTCTTCTTTGGATGAGGCTGGCAACGGTAATGGCAATCACAGATCCCAAAGGGATCAGATAACCGAAGACAGAGGCCGGTTCATTGATATCCATCCGGGAAAGCACAATAATGGCAACTCCTGCAAAACCAATTATCAATCCCAACCATCGATGTAAGGGAGTTGGTTCTCCCACCACAAGTCCTGAAAATGCTCCGGTTGCCAGGGGCTGTAAAGCCACAACCAAAGCAACAATTCCTGCAGGAACTTCCTGGTCCAGAGCCAGCAAAACACAACTCAACCATACTCCATGTGCTAAAACACCTACCAACATGTGAGTTCCGGCTTTTGACCAGCCCGGCCACCAAAACCTTCGTCTGATTATGAGGTAAGCGAACAGCAGTAGAGCAAGCATGGCGTAACGCCAAAATAAAAGGGTAAATGGACCCGTATACGGCAACCCATACTCTGCTCCAACGAATCCGGAGTTCCAGAGGATCACAAAACCTACCGCATATATAATGGTTCTTTTGGTCATTGCCTTTCTGAGCCGTTTAAACGTAATCTAAAAATTATAATTGACTCTTACAATAATTTGAGAGAAAAGCTTTCTAAAGCAATTTAAAAAAATGGAAGAGAGGTGCCAGACTGCTGACATAGAGTATCCTGGCTAAATAATCGTGTAAATAAGAATAAAAGGCGTTGATCAATATGGCAATACCACCTTGTGCGGGAAGTTTCTTCCTGCTGCCATCCCAAAAAACTATAAATAGAAGGGTGGAAATCCCTACCGCTGCATATACTTCTATATTATTCCAGGAATATCCTATTGGCACAAAAATTCCTGATGTTACAAAAAATACTGCGGCAAGTACACATAAAACACCTGCAATATGACGCTTTTTTCGTTGGGTTGTAATCCCTGATAAAAACTATGAATCATCGGGCCAGTGTAGACCTTTTTCCAGTTCAAAATACTGTAAGCTGTGTCCCATATATAACAAGTGCACCAATCCATGTAAGATGTAAAAGATGCCGATAAAGTAGTCCATTATTATCTTATTTTGAACCTGAAATGATTTGCCGGGGTCACCGGAGAAATCATGAAGTCTGCTTAATTCCCACTACAATCCGATATTATAAAAGGATGCGTAAAAAGCCGATCGGGCAATCAATTCGGAAATCAGAAAAAATATAAAAGGCAGGTAATAGAAAAAGCGACTTTGTTTTAGGCTGTCTTTTTTATAGCGCACGTAAACCCAAATTCCTGCAGCTATAAGCATAGTTGCCCAACGTGCAAGATTTACCATGGCACCCTGCGCCTCTGGTTCAAAACCGATATTTCCTTCAGGGGTAGCTGGTCCGGGGAACAAGCTGTTAATAACAATGGCTGCAACCGCCAGTTGCATAAGAAAAGTTATAATACGAAGTGGAATAAGGTGGCGTTGCTGCTTTTCCGTATTTATTTCAAAATGAAATGCCAGGGCCAAAACAAAAGCAGAACCCAGCAGCAGAACTGTTGAGTAAAAGGCAATCATGGTGGAGGGACTATTCCATGCCGGTACAGTGGGTATGATATATAGCATTGCCATAGAATAGATCAAGACAATCCCCACCAGGGTAGTAATCAGAATAAAAGTTTTGTAATAGCCGGTTTTAGGTTTCTTAACAAAAGGAATGAGGCTAATAAACACAAGGCAAAACAAAAATAGGGATACGAACAGGATTTCTCTGCTAAGCCATGATGTTCCAAGGTTGCTCAAGGCATAAACGGAGTGAAGCGGGTTGTTAAGGTGCAGGAAGGACAGGATCAGGGCAATGAACATTAGGCCTGCAGCTGAATAGAAGGCGGTTTGGATCAATTTGGGATAGGCTTTTTGGGTTTTCGCAAACACAAAGGGCAGAATTGCTATCATAATTCCTGCTGCGATCTGTGAAATTGTGGTAAAAAAGACCAGCGACCATTCATGCATTTTTTACCTCCTCTTTATTAATGATTTTCCAGTTTTTCGATTCCCCGGCTGAGGGATGTTTTTTGATAACAATCGAGGGCTTGGTATGATGCACCGGGGGCAGGGGAAAAATATTATCGTGCTTGCCATACTTGCGTTGCAGTTCGTCCAGGTCGCCTACTTCTAACACCCTCATGGGGCATGCTGCAACACATGCCGGATCTTTGCCTTCTGCAAGATAATCAAAGCACATGGTACATTTTGTCATAATGCCCCGCTCTTTGTCCAGGGTTAATGCATCATAGGGGCATGCCCATTCGCAGTACCGGCAACCCATGCACCTGCTGTCATCAATTAAAACAATCCCTTCTTCTGTTTTGTAGATGGCTTTATTCGGACAGGAGCTCATGCATATTGGGTCCTGGCAATGATTGCAGGAAAGGGACACATTGTAAGCGCCAATATTGCAAGTCCAGGAATCGTTTTCCTGTACCCAATCTCCTCCGGTTACTTCGTAAACCTTTCTCCATTTTATGGAGTTATTAAGGTTATGCTTGTCTTTGCAGGCTACCTGGCAGGTCTTACAGCCCGAACATCTCGATGAATCAAAATAGAAAGCTTTTTGTTTTCCCATCTTTTTATGCTTTTGCTCTTTCAATTTGCACCATTATTGTATGTTGCGCATTTCCAAATGCCAGTGGCGTCCACCTGTGCGAGGTTAGAACGTTCACATTTCCGCGCCTGTCAATACCATCTTTATCCGGTGTCCACCAGGCACCTTGTGGAATATCTACAACGCCGGGCATCATTTTTGGCGTGAGCCGGCAGGGAATTCTTATTTTGCCCCGATCGTTATATATTAGTACGTCCTGGCCGTTTTCTATTCCCCGCTTCTTTGCATCCAGGGGATTCATAAATACACGCTGCGGGAAGGCTTCCTCCAGCCAGTCGATGCCATCGTGCGTAGAATGCACCCTGGGCATATAATGGTGTCCTAGCGCCTGTAAGGGGTACTTTTTGCTCTCTTCTCCAAAGGGACTTTCCCATTCCTGGATGTATTTCGGGACAGCCGGGATTTCATCCGGCTTATCCATGTCATACAATGGTTTTGAAAAAAGCTCTATTTTCCCGGTGGGTGTATTCAAGGGGTGTTTTTCAGGATCTTTCCGGAAGTCGTCGAAAGCGATGGCCGGCTTTTTCACCGGAGTGGAATAGACACCTTTATTTTCTTTTCGGAATTTATCAATCTGCGGCACTTCAGGGAAGCGGGTGTTTCTGTATACGCCCAGAGCCCATGCTATCCAATCTTTTTCGCTCCTGTTTTGTGTGTATTTCTCCTCCAGGCCCAGTTTGCGTGCTATTTCCGTGCAAATTTGGTAATCGCTTTTGGTTTCATGTGGTGGTTTGGCAACCTGCGGACTTAAAATTACTTCGTCCCCGTACTTCCAGCCATCCTGCAGGCCCCATACCTCCATTTGTGTACAAACGGGCAATACCAGGTCGGCGAAACGCGCTGAGGGTGTCATAAACTGATCCTGCACGGCGATGAATTCCACCAGGCTTTCGTCTTTAATTATTTCAACAGTTCGATTCACATCGGCATGCTGATTTACTAAGGTGTTAGACGCCACACACCAGATAAGCTTGAGGTTGTTGTCCAGCTTTTCGGCATTCACCACCCCATCTTCTTTGGTCATCTCTTTGCCACGAATAATGGCCTCGGTCCAAAGGAAAACGGGAATTCGGGCTTTCACCGGGTTGGCCCCGGTAGGAAATACATTCCAAAAAGGACCGCCATCATCGGCCTGTAAACCCATTCCGCTGGCCCACCCTCCGGGAATTCCCACATTGCCGGTAATGGCTGCTAAAACACAGCCGGCCAGCACGGGTTGCTCGCCATAGGCTCTACGTTGCATGCCATAACCCTGGTAGAGCATGGCCGGTTTGGCCTGTGCAAATTCATGGGCAATTCGTTTAATGGTACTTTGCGGTATTCCGGTGATGCTTTCGGCCCATTGTGGTGTTTTGGGCTGCTTATCAAAAGTACCCAGAATATAATCTTTATAGCTTTCTTCGTTTTCGCAATCCTCGGGCATTTGCGTTTTGTCAAATCCTGAGCAGCATCTTTTAATAAAGCTTTTATCGTGTAGATTTTCTGTGATAATTACATAGGCCATGGCACTCATCATGGCCACATCGGTGCCCGGACGAATCGGGATCCATTCATCGGCCAGGGCAACTGCACTCATGGTCATTCTGGGATCGATACATACTACTTTTGCCCCCTTTTGTCTTGCCAGCTTGATGAAATATTCACTGTTGGTGCCGTCCCTCATTTCTGCAGGGTTCCAGCCCCACATCAGAATATATTTTGAATTGACCCAGTCCTGGCGCTGATTTCCGGTTACGTTTGTGCCATAAACGTAAGGTGTTGCCTTGCTGATACAGGCCCAACTGTAGGAATTATAGTAGCCCAGCGAGCCACCAAAAAGATTGAGCAGCCGTGCTGCCGTTTGTCGTCCGTTCACCTGGTTGTAACTGCCCGTTCCATAGGGCACTAGCATGGCCGAATTGCCATATTTGGCTTTCACGCGCTTTAGCTCGGATGCCATCATATCCGTGGCTTCATCCCAGGATATGCGTTCAAATTTTCCTTCTCCACGTTTGCCTACGCGCTTAAGTGGATACTTCAACCGGTCTTTGTGGTGTTGCCGGCGACGATAGGAGCGTCCTCTGATACAGGCTCTAAGTTGCGGATCTTCAAGCGTATCGGTGGGTCTGTCATCGGTCTCTATGCGCAATACCTCGCCCTCTTTTACATGCAGCTTCAACACGCATCTTCCTCCACAATTGTGGGCCGGGCAACAGGCACGGATAACCTTTACACCATCATATTCGCTTTCCACAACACCCATGGTGCTCTCAAGTTTTTTTACACAGGCAGCGAAGGTGCCCGAAATGGCGATGCCTCCGGAAATGAAAGCACCCAGCTTAATAAAACTTCGTCGATCGATGGCCGAGTCCAGGGAAAAGGATTTGTCCGGTTGGTCTTTTTTTGAGTCGTGCATGGCTTTATCCTGTCGTTTAAACTTAACTGATGTTCTGCCGACTAAAATAAGGTTTTTTCTGAGAAAAGAAGGGCTTTGTTAGCCAAAAAACACTAAACCGATGGTGTGTTTTACAACAAGTTAGCTATTGTATAAAAGGCAGGCAGAAGAAAGGAGGGAGGTGTTTATTCGGGCGACAACTATGTTTTTTAACTTTAAGAGTTGATTGACTTAATTGATTTGCCTGGCAATGATTTCGCTGCTGGTAAGGTAATCATTTGCCGAAATCCGAAGTACCTTGCATTCTTTTAAATCCCATTTATCGATAACTTCATCCATGAAGCGATCCCGCACAGATAGAATCAAATTGCAGGGTGAGCCATGTAGTAAATAGTTGAGGTATTCTGCCCAGCCTTTATTTTCAAGTTCCAGTTGGCCCACTTCATCAATTACGACTATCTGCTTGTTTTTACGTGAGTTTTTAAGGGCTTTGTGCCCTTTTTTTATTCCTTCTGATAAAATGCTGTACCGGCCTATTTGGGGTGATTCTCCATCTGAAGTTTTCCTTAGAAAGGCTGTTCGCTCATTGGTCATGATGTCTACAATATCATAGCCGGTAGTGGTTCCGTTTTCGATAATGCGGGGCGACAGGATGCCTCCAATAGAAATGTTCTTTTCTTTAAGACGCTCTACAATCTTTTGGATTTGTGTTGTTTTGCCTTCACCCACCGAGCCCGTTACGATAAATATTTTATGGCTTAGCTTGCTTTTAATCTCCTGCAATCGGAATTCAATTTGCGAGATGATTTGATAAACAACGCCCACCGGTCTTTTTATTATGGTCCTGGAATCGGGAAGATAAGCTATCATCAGGGGAAGGCTCTTAAAAGACAACTCCAGGGCCAGGGGCAATTGCTGCATGGAGGTTTTCATGAAGAATTCCCGGATTTTCGGATTGTACAGTTCGGTTCCTAAAACGGAAAAACCAAGGATGATGGTAGCCGCTCTAAAATTCATTTGCAGACCAATGAGAAGTCCGTTTAATACACTTTCCGATTGCATTTTATTGAATATGAAGGCTGTGAGCATGGTGATGATCACAAAAGAGATCCAAAATCCCGGTTTTGACAGGCGGCGCAGGGCACGCTTGTATCGTAAAATCCAAATGGTGGAGATGATAAAAACGGCAGTTGACCATACAAACCATGGCGTGGAATTAAGTAAAATCAAGGCTGTTATGATGAATCCCAAATTCAGGAACAACCAGAAAATCGAATAGTGGAAGTGCTCTTTCATACCCGGGAAGGCGAGGGGGTTTTTTTTCTGATTATCGCTTTTTGCTGATGCCGGTTGCTGGCGGATTTTCTTTCCTGCCTTGATACCGATGATGCCGGCAAGTAATCCGGATATGCTGTAAATTCCAAGCAAAACCAGGATGGGCAGCCAAACGATATCAGATTGTATATTTAGTTTTAATTGGGCATATTTCAACAAATCGGCATAAACTTCAACAATGTTGGAACCATAGAAAATTATCATGTTGGCT
>CAYVSF010000022.1:0-13909 GCA_964453775.1 uncultured Bacteroidales bacterium | reverse complement strand
CCTACCTACAGGTGGTGCTTTAGTCGAGTTACCCGAATCAGAGGCACGTGTTCAGGTTATTCACAATTCTGCAGATGATGTTGCTGATACTGTAGATGTCTATCTGAATGACGAAATCTTGCTGGACAACTTTGCTTTCCGCAACGCATCACCATTTGTTGATGCACCCGCGAATACTGAAATAAGCATAGATATTGCACCAAAAAACAGTTCCAGTTCTGCAGAAAGCATTTATAATCTTTCTACAACTTTGATGCCTGACAGTACTTATATATTGGTAGCATCCGGAATTGTAAATGGTGCAGGATACAGCCCTGCTCCTGCTTTTGGAATTGATGTATTTGATATGGGGCGCGAAGCAGCTGCTGTTGGCACCAACACCGATCTTTTGGTTTACCATGGTTCAACAGATGCACCTATCGTGGATGTTTATGAAGCCACAGGACCTGCTGAATTAGTTGGTGACCTTGCTTATACTGATTTTGCTGCTGATTATCTGGAATTAGCGACAAATGACTACTTCCTTCAGGTACGCGAGGAAACAGGCAGTGACAATCTCTTCGCTTTTGATGCACCTCTTGCCACACTTGGTCTTGATGGAGCTGCTGCAGTAGTCGTTGCATCCGGTTTTGTTGACACAACTGCTAATAGTAATGGTCCAGAGTTTGGATTGTTCGTTGCCCTGCCTTCCGGAGGTGAAATGGTGGCATTACCCCGATCAACAGCCCGTGTGCAGGTAATACATAATTCTGCTGATTTAGCTGCTGATACTGTAGATATTTGGTTAGATGATCAGATGTTGCTTGATAACTTTGCATTCCGTAATGCATCACCTTATATTGATGCTTATGCAAATGTTGAATTCGATATCAGCGTTCAGCCTAAAACCAGTACTGATACAGTAGATGCACTCGCACAATTTACCTATACTTTAGCACCCAATGAAACCTATGTCCTGGTTGCCAATGGTATGGTAAGTAGTAGCGGTTATGATCCGCTTAAAGCTTTCAATATTGATGTATTTGGAATGGGTCAGGAAGTAGCTGCACAGACAGGGAATACAGATGTACTTGTATATCACGGTTCCACTGATGCACCTACTGTAGATGTAGTAGAACCTAATGCACAGCTGAAGCTTGTTGATGACTTGTCCTACAGTGAATTTACTTCAGCATATCTTGAACTGGTTACAGCCGACTACAGTCTTCAGGTTCAAAATAATGCCGGAACAGCTATTGTAGCTCAATTTGGTGCGCCTTTGTCAACTCTTGAGCTTGATGGTGAAGCCCTTGTAGTTGTTGCATCAGGCTTTTTAACTCCTGCTGATAATAGCGATGGTGATGCATTTGGTTTATTTGTTGCCTTGCCATCAGGTGGTGAATTAGTTGAACTTCCTGCAGAAGATATTTCTACTGCGAAAGTTCAGGTTATCCACAATTCTGCTGATGCAGCAGCACAAACTGTTGATATCTACCTGAACGAGGAAATGTTGCTGGATGACTTTAGCTTCCGCACAGCCTCACCATTTGTTGACCTGGAGGCCGGTGTTGACTTCACCATACAGGTGCAGCCTGGCACAAGTACTGATGCTACAGATCCGCTTGCTGAGTTCACTTATAATCTTGCCGCAGGCGAAAATTATATTCTCATTGCAAATGGAATGGTTAGCACAGATGGCTATGATCCGCTCAAGTCATTTAATATAGACGTATTTGAAGGTGCACAATTAACGGCTGAAACAGCTGGTAATACTGATGTATTGGTATACCACGGTTCCACTGATGCGCCTACTGTAGATGTTGCCGAAACTTCTGTTCCAGCCGGAACACTCGTTGACAACCTCAGCTACAGTGAGTTTATAACAGATTATCTGAATCTTGCAAGCGCTGATTACATTTTAGCTGTACAGGATGAAACAGGCGCGACTACTGTTGCAGAATTTGAAGCTCCATTGTCCACTCTTGGACTGGAAGATTCAGCCCTTGTAGTGCTAGCTTCAGGTTTCTTAACACCTTCAAGCAATAGTGATGGTGCTGACTTTGGTTTATTCGCAGCTCTGCCTGCTGGTGGAAGTCTTGTTGAATTACCGGCAGTAACCACAAATGTAGAAGAATTGTTGGATGAGGATACGTTCAATGTATATCCAAATCCAGTTAGAGGAAATCTAACAATAGAGGTTGAATTACCGGTAAGAAATGCACAAATAGGAATTTATAATCTACTTGGTGCTCAAGTAGATTTAGTAAGTCCTGGTTTTATTGAAGAAGGAACCCAGGTAATTACTTACAACACCGATAAATTGCCGGCTGGTGTATACTTTGTTACTGTCACTTATGGCGAAAATCGCTTCGCAAAAAAATTCAAAGTAATGCGCTAATTCTCCTGCATATTAAAAAAAAGAGCTGCCTTTGAGCAGCTCTTTTTTTTTGCCTGTTATAGAAATATCTTTTATCGAAGATTTCTAAACGCAAGTTCCATTTTTGCGCTCAACCTTTCATACACTTCATCCTCGGATCCAACACCGTCAATGTTGTAAATGGTAATTTGGTTATAATAATCTAATACAGGCTTAGTACGTTCCTGGTACTGCTCCAAACGATTAATTATTATATCTGTATCGGAATCATAAGGACGTTTATCCGGGGTTCTGTTTCTTGCACTTAAGCGTTTGATAGATTCTAAGGTAGGAATATCAAGATTAAACACACAGGATACTCCGGAATTCAGCTTTCTCAACAAGCCATCAAGAATATAAGCCTGCACAATTGTCCGGGGAAAGCCCTTAAAGAAAAAGCCGCGGGCATTCGCATGCGATTTTATTTGGTTTTCAATAAGTTTAATAGCAATCTCATCAGGAACAATATCTCCTTTTTCCATATATGATTTCGCATTCTTTCCCATCTCCGATTGTTTTTCAATCTCGCGTCGAAGCAATGAACCCGTTGATATATAAACAAGATCATGTTTTTCTGCCAGTCGTTTGCCCTGTGTTCCTTTGCCCGAGCCAGGAGGGCCAAAAAGCACAACATTTAACCATTGTTTGGTTAAGCTGTCTTCCACCACATTGGTTATTCTGTTAAAAACTTCATCAACAGTTCCAACACCATCAACTGCATAATAAATGCTCTTATCCTTATAAAAGCCAGCTACAGGAATGGTCTTTTCACGGTATTCTTTTAATCGGTTTTGAATTACATCATGGGTGTCATCCGGCCTTTTCTCTTTTTTAGCCCTCTCCAGCATTCTTTCCATTAGAATGTTTTGCTCTACTTCCAGGCTCACCATGCAGTTCAATTGGGTATTTAGTTTAAGCAGTAATCCTTCCAGAATGTAAGCCTGTACTACAGTTCTTGGGAAACCATCAAAAAGAAAACCATTTACATCTTTATTGGTCTTGATCTTTTTTTCAATGATTTGCACAATAATTTCGTCAGAAACCAGTCCACCCTTTTCAATAACTCCCCTTGCTTTTAAGCCCAGTGCAGATCCTTCCGCAATTTCCTCGCGAAGAATATCACCGGTTGAAATATATGCCAGGTTGTACTTTTTAATTAGTTTTTTGGATTGTGTGCCTTTTCCTGCACCTGGTGGACCAAAGAGAGCAATATTAAACATACATCTTAAAGTTTAGGGTTAATAATCCTTATCAAAAATAAGCAATTTATATCTATTGTTCAATGCGGTATAATGAATATTCTAACAGACAGTAAGATGCATGTAGGCATATGAAAAACGTCCACTTTCCGGTACAAGCACAACAATTTTTTCGCCTTTTCGCAACTTGCCGGAATGAAATAAATCATTCAACATTAAATAAATAGATGCCGAACCAATGTTCCCCACTTCCGGAAGGTTCGTAAACCATTTTTTCAGAGGAATCTCCACATTATTCTGTAACATTTCATCGTAAACTTTCTCCTTAAAATACATAGATGAAAGATGAGGCAGGAAATAATCGATCTGATCCGAATTAACATTTTTGTTATTAAGGATTTCAGCCAGTTTCTTTATGCCTTTGGGTACTATATACTCACCAAGAAGTTTCACGTCCTGTTTGACGGCAAAAACGGATTTTTCCAGCCATTCTTCCTGTTCCATCTCTTTCCAGCTTTTCAATTTACCGTTTTCTTTCTTTTCGGCGCCGGCATACATACAGGTTTGCAGTTCACTCGCAAAAGAAATCGTTTCAATCCAATCGATTCTCAAGGATAATTCATTATCGTTGGGCTTATTATCAATCCACAAGGCACCTGCTCCATCGGAGAGCATCCAACGCAGAAAATCCTTTTCAAATCCAAGGATAGGATTCTCAGTTAACTTACTCAAATTCAATGCCTCTTTTGCATATTTCTCTTTTCTTAACAAAGGGGAAATCAATTCGGAGCCTGAACTTACAGCATTGGTTGAATTGCCTGTCATAACAGACATGTAGGCAATTTTCAAGGCATGCATGCCGGCTGAGCACACCCCGGCAGGTGAAAAAATCTCAACCGGGGAAATTCCAAGCCTCCCATGAACCATCGAAGCATGAGAAGGAAGCAGCTGATCAGGAATAGATGTTCCGCATGCTAAGAGTTCAACCTGCTGAAGGCTCAAATCTTTGTTTTCCAGCGATTGTATTGCCTGTGCTGTCATTTCAGCATTATCATAGACTAAGTTCCCTTCTTTATCTATGGCATAGTACCGTTCGGTGATTTTATTTTGTCGTAAAATGATGCGTTTTGACCTGGAAGGATGACCATTTATTCTACCCAGGTATTCTTCCATCTTTTCGTTATCTATCGCTTTTCCAGGAAGAAATTTTGATGTGTTTCGAATGTATACTTTTTGCATGTTATTTTTCAAAAAACCAGCTTACTAATTAGTCAATTCAACTCCCTTATAATAGTTTATTTTTTTTCTGATTTGTTTATAGGTCAACAAATTTATAATGCTCGATAAAACAAATATGATGGGTGCAAGAATAAGAATAGCTGTGGGCAGATAGAACCCAAATAGTCGGACCCTGAATTTTCTGGATTTGCTTCCGGGGCCTCCCTTCCTGGCTATAAACTTTGCCCAAATACGGAAAATTTTAATTCCTCTTGCTTCAAGACTAATTAAATAGGGATTTACCTTAACGGCTCCTTTTTCCAATAAAGCGTCTTGTAATTTGCTTAACTCATCTTGCTGAATAGCTTTATTTAAAACTTCTCCATAAATGCAACTCCTTTGAATATCTTCATCTGAAATGCCCGGTTTTGGAAATATACCCCACATTCTGGTTTTCCTGCCCGTGAACATCCACCAGGAAATGGTAATGATTCCGGTAAGATTTTCGGCACGATCCCTCAATGAAACATTTCCTACAATCCTTCCTCCTGCATCAGCAACACATTCCTTTACGTATTCCTGTGCTTGCAGCCACATATTGCGCGAACCAATCAGGGTAATTACAGGGGTATCTTTTAATAGTTCTTTCCCTTTATCCGATTGAAGAAATGCTGTAACCGGAATGGAAGGCGACATATACCACACCTGGTAAGCTAAAACAACCAAATCATACTTAGTGCCTGCTATTTCTCCAGGAATAGGTTTTAAGCGGCAGGGGTGTTTAAGCACAGATTCCGGAAAAGCGTCAAAGAAGGTGTAGCCGGTCCAGGGAAATGGATAATCATTTTCCGGCTCCAGTTGCAGCCATTCGATGGAATAATCATCGCTTTCCTTAAATGGAGAAATAAAATGCTCCGCTATATCTCTAAGTTGTCCAGATTGTGTGTAATAAACTATTAATATCCTCTTCATTATTCTTAAGTCCTTAAGAAATCCGACTTAAAAATAATTTAAAATATGCGAAAGCCAATCAGATTTTATAAAAAGATTAACGCTGACTATTTCCCCTGGATAAAAAATACACTGAAACACCCAATAAAAGAATGAAATAGCTCAATTCAAGATTGAACCCATCCTGAATGTTTTTAATAACAAAAAACACGTTCAACAAGGTTAAAACAAGTGCAGAAATAACAGTTGTAGGTGGTTTTTTCATTAAACCTCCTACTATGATTCCTGCAGCAAACAAAAGATATAAAAAAGAAAGGTAGAAGAAGATATCTTCAAAATCAAACTTCTCAACCACATCGAAAAATAGCGCTATGGCCATTAAGCCTATGCCAACTCTCATGAGCCAGTTGGCTAATCCGGAAAATGATTTCATTGCTTTCATGCTGTCCTGTTTTTAATATTGATAAATAAAAATCAGAAAAAAAATGGAATTAAGCAAACAGGAAAACATTTAATGTCTAACAATTTATATATATAGCTAAACAAACCTACAGCAGTCTTGTTACACTAAACAAAAACAACAGCAATGAAATTAAAAATTATAAGTATTTCGCTAATTATAGCAGCCTTATTTTTCAATAACCTTGAAACAAACGGTTCCGAGAAAAAGTTAAAAAAAGCCATTGAAAGCGCTCCTTATGATGCCATTATAGTGCCGGGAGTTCCCTATAATGATGATGACTGGAGTCGTGTTTTAAAAGCCCGGATTTATTGGTCCTATTATCTTTATGAAGCAGGAATAACAAGGCATATTATTTATTCGGGAAGTGCAGTTTATACGCCCTATGTGGAATCGGAAATAATGGCGATGTATGCCCAAGAATTGGGTGTTCCAGAAGGGGCTATTTTAACTGAAACGAATGCAGAGCATAGTGTTGAAAATGTATATAATTCCTATCATATAGCACGTGAACTCGGTTTTAAGAAAATTGCTCTTGCTACCGATCCGTTCCAGTCAAGAATGATGCAGTTACCGTCAAGGAGCCTTGATTTAGATGTGGATTTTATCCCTTTTGTGATGGATATCCTGGAAACGCTGGAACCGAGGCTTGATATGATAGAGGTAAATATTAATGAAGAAGAGGCATTTGTCGAGGATTTTACCTCTCTTGTGGAACGGAAAAGCTTTTTTCAGCGTTTTCGAGGAACCCTTGGGAAAAATATAAAGGAATTAAATTAAATTATAGGATAATTCATACCGCAAAACCGGTATTCTCATGGTGTCGATTTTTTTATTCAGCTGAATGAGCTATTTTTGAAGAGAAGTTTCTAAAATCAGGCATTATGAAAATAAAAAGTATAACTTTAAGTATAGCTTTAACTCTACTATCCTTAAGCATTAAATCACAGGATGATTTTATCACCTATTTTGAGCAAACAAATTTTCTGGAAACGACCAATTACGAGCAAACCCTGGAATTTTGCAGAAGAATTTCTGCTGAAAGCCCCTGGGTGACCTACCAAACGATTGGCAAAAGTGCTCAAAATTATGATATTCCCCTTCTAATTGTCGACAGTGATATGCAATTTACACCAACGGAAGTAAGAAATAGCGGAAAGCTTGTTCTCCTGGTTCAGGCAGGAATTCATCCCGGGGAGCCGGATGGAAACGATGCGATGCAAATGTTGCTTAGAGATATCCTTATTCGAAAAGAAAAAACGGAATTGTTGAATGATGTAACTATTTTGTTTATACCGGTTCTAAATGCCGATGGCCTTAATCGTTTTGGTCCATACAACCGGATTAATCAAAATGGTCCGGTGAATATGGGATGGCGAACCAACGGACAAAACCTGAACCTAAACCGTGATTTCATTAAGGCAGAAACCCCTGCCGTTCAATCCTGGCTAAATCTTTATAATCAATGGGAACCGGAATTTTTTATAGATTGCCATACTACGGATGGGGCCGATTATCAGTATACGATGACCTATATGCTTGAAACCCTGGGCAATATGAATCCAGAATTGACCAGTTGGCAAAAAGATGGTTTGATTCCGCATTTAGAGAACCAGATGGAAGATTCCGGTTATTTAATCTTTCCCTATGTCTCGTTTAGGAACTGGCATGATCCGCAAAGCGGATTGTACTCGTCACCTTCTCCACCGATGCTTTCGCAAGGCTATACGGCTCTGAGGAACCGTCCCGGATTGCTCATAGAGACCCATATGTTGAAATCTTATAAAGAGCGGGTTTTAAGCACTAAAAGGATGATTGAACTCGTACTTGAGTATTTACAGCAAGAAGGCAGGAACTTACAAGATCTGATAAGTGAAGCTGATAAGTACACAAGCAGCCAGGAATTTAGAAAAACAGATTATCCCCTGGCATTTACGACTACTACAGATAGTATTATACAGGAGTTTAAAGGGATTGATTACGAGGTGCTTGAAAGCGACTTAACTGGCGGAAACTGGTATAAATATGGCGATGAACCGAAAACATTTCATATTCCTTACTTTTTTCAGCAGAATATTGATGCCTTGACTGTTCCTCCTGAAGGGTATATCTTTGATCCGGCATATACTTCAATTGCAGAGCTTTTAAAAAAACATGGCGTAAAGGTATATCAACTAGAAGAAGAAAAAACACTTCCAGTGCACAGCTATTTCTTTACAAATGTAAGGTTCTCCAACAGGCCCTATGAAGGGCACCAGAGAGTAGTCAATTTTGATCAGGAAAAAATACACCGGGAGGTCAGATACCCCGAGGGAACCTGGTTTGTGCCCACCAATCAAAAGTTGGCTAAAGTTATTCTTCATTTGCTGGAACCTGCAGCTGTTAATTCCTTGCTAAGTTGGGGCTTTTTTAATGCCATCTTCGAGCAGAAAGAGTATGCAGAAACCTATGTTATGGAAAAAAAGGCAAGACAAATGATAAGAGCAAATCCGGAAATAAAGAAAGCTTTTGATGAAGCCCTTCGGGATGGTCAAATCCCCTCAAATAATCAATGGATGATGTTAAACTGGTTTTACGAGCGAACGCCTTATTGGGACCAGCAAAAAAACATTTATCCCGTGGGAAGAATTGAGGATAAAACAACTTTTAGTGAGCTGCAGGCAATAAGCGAAGCTAATCACTAATGGTCAGCTTCTTTTAATTCCACACCATGTTGAAGATAAAAAGCGATATGATCCCGGATGGATTTCGCCTTTTCTTTTGCTTCGGGATAATGCCAGGCTGCATTCTCTAAGAATTCTCCATCTATCAGCAAATGGAAATAATGGGCATTACCCTTCCAGGCGCATTCGGTGCGTAAATTGCTTTTTTCAAGATAATCCATTTTCACCGAACTTTTTGGAAAGTAGTAGTTACCCTCTAATAATATGGTTTTATCTGATTTTGCAATCACTTTTCCCTCATACTCTATTGTTTTCATGATGCTGATTTTTGTAATGTGTTGATTTATTTGTCGTTGCTATTTTAGAGTCCATAACGAATTTACAAAGTATTTTTTACTGTCATAAAAATTCTCAACTACTTTAAACCCACTCCCAACAGCCAGTTGTTCAATCTGCCTCTCTGTATATTTTTGAGAAACTTCCATATTAACAGCTTCCCCCATTTTAAATTTTATGGAGATGCCCGCATCTCTAATGTAGATATTCTGAGCTATTTTACTCACCAAAAAACTTAAAGCTTCTCCTGTATGTGGATGATATATTGGATAATGATAAAAATTATCAGGAACAAAATCAGCACCTAGTTCACGGTTAATGCGCTCAAGCAAATTTAAGTTAAAACGTGCAGTTATTCCATCCCTGTCATTATAGGCATTCAGAATAGTTAGCGGGTCTTTTCTTAAATCGAAACCCACAAGCAATAAGTCATCCTTTTGCAAAAACCCGCTTAATCCCTTAAAAAACCCCTTCGAAGATTCTCCTGGAAAGTTTCCAATGCTGCTGCCCAAAAACAGTAAAATTTTTCTTCCATTTTCTTTTTTGTTAAGTTTATTAAGCGCTTTGAAATAATCGCCCGCATAGGGAACTACCTCCAATTCCGGCAAACTGCTTTTTAAATCATGCTTTAATTTCATTAAAATATTGACCGAAATATCCACCGGTAAATACTTAAAAGCGCTACCAACTTCCACAAAATGTCGAAGTAGGATTTTCGTTTTGAGACCGTCTCCTGCTCCTAATTCTATTAAATTAAAACTGGAGTTATTATCTGAAAATATATTGGTTAAAAGCTCTTTATGATTATAAAGACTTTCAAATTCTACATCTGTAACATAATACTCACTCAAGCCCATTATTTCCTGGAAGAGCTGATCTCCCTTTTTGTCGTAAAAATACTTAGAAGGGAGGTATTTGGGCCGAGCAGTGAGGCCTCTTACTACATCTTCAACAAACTCTTTTTTAGACATTTAACGCAATGGTGTTAAATATATTCTGCAAGTCGAATTCCCGTAAACTGCCATCTTTTTTCCGGCTGAAAAAAGTTCCGGTAGCTCAATCGAAAATGGTTTTTGGGTGTGGCACAAGAACCGCCCCGCAAGACCATTTGATTGGACATAAACTTTGCATTGTATTCGCCAACAGCTCCCTCTGGTGCGTTGTAATATGGATAAGGAAGGTAAGCACTTTGGGTCCACTCCCAGGTATCACCTATCATTTGCATGGACGATTCTTTTCGTACAATGGGATGATAGATAGTATTATCCTGAAAATTCGCAAAATTTCTGTCCAATTCACTACAAAATTTTGCTGCAGCTGTTTCCCACTCAGCTTCTGTCATTAATCGTTTCCCTTTCCATCTTGCATAGGCATCTGCTTCGTAATAACTAATATGCGTAACCGGAGCATCCGGGTTCATCTTTTCCAGGCCTCCCAGAAGGGTGTATTCATGGAAACGTTTGTCAATCAGGTGCCAGTAAAGTGGCGATCGGATTTTATTTTTCTGTACCCACTCCCAGCCATCAGAAAGCCAAAATTCCGGGCGCTTATACCCTTTATCTTTAATAAATTCAAGAAACTCACAATTGGTAATTAAACGGTCCATAAACCGGTAAGGCTGCAGATATACCTTGTGTTTTTTCTCTTCGTTATCAAAATGGAACCCTGTTCCTTCAAATCCTATTTCATAAACCCCTTCATGAACATCAATATAATCGTCGTATCTGCTTTTTGGGAAACGACCCAGATTGTAATCCTCCGTAACTTTGTAAACTGGAAATAATGGATTGGTTCCCAGAATATATTTGATGTCTGTTATGAGCAACTCCTGGTGTTGCTGTTCATGATTTATTCCAAGCTCTATAAGATCAAGAGCTTCCTCATTTACTTTTCCTGATAAATAATCAATTATCACTTTATCGATCTGCTTTCTATAAACATAAACTTCTTCAACTGTAGGCCTTGAAAGATTACCGCGGTTCATCCTGTCGGTTCTGTCTCCGAAAGTGTTGTAATACGAATTAAACAGGTAGTTGTAATCCTTATGGCGGGGTTTATAATTTTTAATAAAAGCCTCTGCTACAACTTTTTCAAAGAACCAACTGGTATGAGCCAAATGCCATTTTGGAGGGCTGATGTCTTGGTCAGGCTGGGCCACATAATCTTCAATTTGAAGAGGTTGGCAAATGTCTTCGGTAGTTTTGCGGGTAGATTTGAATTTAGAAAGAAGTTGTTCTTTACGTTCCATAGTTTCCGGTTTTTTTTAAACATACGAAAAATCAAATCGATAATCAATTGTTTTGTACCTTGAATTAACTTTGGTGATTTCCTGTGTTTTTATCTTTGTCTTTATTTAGTACAATTGACACTTCAAAAAGTTTGTTGTAAATAAATTTCAGGATTTTGCTGATTTGAAATTATATAATATACAGATGAGAATGGTGCAAATAATCGAGCAAATAAATACCAACAGGCCTATTTTTCCCGTTCTAATTCCATTGTGTTTTGTTTTTTCTTATCTTTACCTGTATAATGGAAAAACTCTAAGTTAAATGGGAAATACAACTACAACTTCCAAACTTTCCATGTTGCGTTTACTGGGAAAATTCCCAAGTACAGAAAAACTGGAAAAAAAAGAACAGGAACTACGCGATGAGTATAAACGTATGCAAGCGTTTCGAGAATCCGAAAAACTACAACGATTCCTGGAGTTGTCCGAATTTATTGAATCTCCTGAATTTGAAAAAAGGAAAAAAGAAATTAATGCACAGCAATATACAGGAAGCGAACCCGAAATAAAAGAAAAACGGTTCAGGGAGCTTGATCGCTCAAAAGCCATTAAAAATTACTATGCCCTAAAAGATTCCGATAAACTTAACCACTATCTTAAATTCAAGGATGATCCCAAACTGACAAAATACACAGAACTCGAAGCTTTTTTCACTTCCCCAGAATTTGAAGCCTTTAAAAAATCATTTGAAGACGATCTAAAGCAGAAAAAACAGGAGTACAAAGACAAATTAAGTACCTTTAAAAAACTTCAAAATAAATATAAGTGGTTTTACAAATTTGCCGAAAGCGAAGATTTGTCGTTTTATAATCAATTTAGCAACACAGAAGAGTTGCAAGCTTTTAAAGATTTAGAAGAAAAAGCTGCTTCCATTGATTTAAGTAAGGTGAAAGCGGAAATCAACGATGAAAAGAAAGCGCTTAAACAACAAATCACCGATTTAAAAAAACAGCAAAAAGAACTGCAAAAAGCATCTAAAGAAGAAGGATTTAACCGACAGGATGAATTGAATAGCATAAATCAGAAACTTTCAACGGGAAGCCTGAATAATGAACTTAAGCAGCTAAATTTCAAGGATACTGAAGAATATGGTATCCTTGTACGTTTTAAAGAAAAACAAAAAGACAGCCAGCTCAAACGTTTCTTCAAAATAGAAAAAAGTAAAAAACTGAAGGATTTTCTTGACTTGCAAGGAAGCGATGAAATTTCTGAATATGAGGCCATTAAAACAGAGATCGAATCGGATGAATTTAAAGAACTAGAGACCTATGCGAAAGAGATGAAGTTTGAAAAAACCGATGAGTACCAAAATCTGCAGGAATATAAAAAATTAAAAAAAGACCCGGATATTAAGGCCTTTTATGTCTTTCAAAAATCTCCGAAGCTTGCTCTATACAATGAAACTAAAGATTCGGAACAATTAGAAGAGCATGAAGAACTTAAAGGCTATATCAATACGGACGAATTCAAAAAAGAAAAAGAATACCTTAAGGTAAAGGATAAGTTCAAATTGTCTGACGAATATAAAGATTATCAGGAATATAAAACACTAAAAAAGGATGAAGATATTCAATGGTATTTTAAAATAAAGGACTCGGATAAATTTGACGGGATTAAGAAATGGCAGGAGACTTTTGTAGAAGACTTTGATGCTGACAGTGTGGATACGAACAAATGGCTTCCCATTTATTATTATGGCGAAACATTGCTTAATGACAGTTATGTCGTTGAAGGAAGCAAGCACTTCTATACAAAAGGTGATAATTTGTCTGTTAATAATAGTGTTTTATCGATTCACACAAAAGAAGAGAAAGCAAAAGGCCGGGTATGGAATCCCATGTTTGGATTTCGTGAAGAAGAATTTAATTATACCAGTGGCATTATTAATACGGGCATGAGCTTCCGGCAAAAATATGGATTGTTTAAGGCAAAAATAAAGGCTTCCAGTCAGTATCCCGTCTATCACATGTTTTACCTCCTGGCCGAGAAAATAAGCCCGGAAGTTGACATTTTTAAAACCGGGGAAAAGAAGAATAGTTATTCAACGACCAATTTCTTTGGAAATCCATTAAAGCCGAAATCACTTGACTTTAGCCGGAGAATTATAACAAGCCACGATTATAGTAAAGATTTCTATATTTACGCACTGGAATGGACGCCTGATAAGCTGGTCTGGAAAGTTAATGATGTGGTTGTTTTTGAACAAACCGAGAATATACCGCAAGAACCCATGTATATTATGTTATCTTCGGGGATAGCTGATACGAGTAAAAAAAATCCACCTGTTTCTGCAAAAATGGATGTAGACTGGATTAAAGTTTATCAAGAAGCGGAAACAAAAGAGTAGTTTTAATCTTGTTTTTCCTTTTTTAGCTCTTCTATTTTTAGGAGAATGTT
>CAYVSF010000021.1:0-14135 GCA_964453775.1 uncultured Bacteroidales bacterium | reverse complement strand
AAAACGCACCCCTGCTCCCGCGTTTAGCGCCGGGGAAATCTTTAGTTCGTTGATATCCCGCTGCCCCAGAAGCACCGAATAGTATTCGTCTTTGATCCACCAACCCGCAACATGCGCTCCCCCGAAGAGGTACACATTGGTTTTTCTATTGGGATTGCTCACGTAATGCAGATCCAGATTCAGTGCCATAAAGTTCGTTTGGGATTCGCTTTCCTTATTGGGCAGGTAGAAGGCCAAACCCGGCACCAGGTTCCACTTTTTGCCCACATCAAACTGATTTTCCAGATATACACCCAGCAGACCATTGTAATAGTCCACATCAGAAACTTCATAACTGGAACCGTTGGTAAGAATAATTCCCGCTCCCGGGTATTTAAATTGCGCTGTTGCCAGGGAGCTGATAAAGGTAAAAAGAACAGCGATCAGGATGCCTTGTTTTTTCATGGTTTTGAGTGTAAAAAATAAGCTTGTCCAAAATTACGAAAATTCATGGACAAGCTTCTGTTTTTTGCAAGTATTATAAGTTAAAAAGCACCCCCAGCGTAATGGCCGATTGATCATACACGTTGATGATGTATTTGGCCTCGCTGTAGGCAGACATGCTGCTGCTAAAATCGTAAAGTACCCCCGCTCCGATGTT
The DNA here is from genome assembly GCA_964453775.1 of uncultured Bacteroidales bacterium. Classification (GTDB taxonomy): domain Bacteria; phylum Bacteroidota; class Bacteroidia; order Bacteroidales; family UBA12077; genus CAYVSF01. The sequence continues at coordinate 13,495 of CAYVSF010000021.1, read as the reverse complement.
CACGCCCGGGCTGGTGCCGATATCTGCAGAGAGGTAAGTAAAATTGGGATCCTTTTTGTAATGAGTGATATTCAGACCACTGAGTGCATAAAAGTTGAATCCTGCAGCTTTGTAAAACACATAATGCCCGTCCACGTCAATCGACCACCGACCGTAGTCGAAATCGTTCCGTGAAGCAGGAATAAAGAAAGATGCATTGGCAGAAGCGTAAAGGTTATCCAGGATAAATCCCATGTCATATACTCCTTTCACCTGTAATCCAACGGGAGGCAGATCCGTGCCAATGATCAGTCCGCCACCCAGCTTAATGGTTTGGGCCTGTGTATTGGATCCCGGCAAAGCAGCCAGAAAAACCAGGGCCAGTAGAATGTTTCGTATGTTCTTCATGATTTTTTGTTTTTGTTATAGAACGCTAAATTTTGCCCGAAATTATGAAAAAGATGTTATTGCTGTATCTTTATGATGAAATAATCGTATATAAATCTTAAATTTGTCTTACTCCACAAAAGAAAAAAGTTCAAGATGGCTGAAATCAAAGGAAAAGTTATTCAGGTAATCGGTCCTGTTGTAGATATCACCTTCGAAGGAACAGGCGATGATTTACCCAACATTCATGATGCTTTAGAAATTCAACGAAAAGACAACAACCTGCTGATCGTCGAATGTCAGCAACACATTGGAGAAAATACCATTCGCTGTATTGCTATGGATTCAACAGATGGCCTAACCCGTGGTATGGAAGCCCTGGTTACCGGAAGTCCGATTAAAGTCCCGGTGGGCGAACAGGTACGCGGTCGTTTAGTCAATGTGATTGGCGATGCTATCGACGGAATTGGGGAGCTGGATAAAAAAGATGGATACCCTGTACATCGCGAAGCCCCGAAATACGTGGATCTTTCCACCGAAAAAGAAGTGTTGTATACCGGTATTAAAGTGATTGATCTGATTGAGCCCTACTCCAAGGGAGGAAAAATTGGCCTCTTTGGTGGAGCAGGTGTAGGGAAAACCGTCTTGATCATGGAGATGATTAACAATATTGCGAAGAAATATTCGGGAACAACTGTTTTTGCAGGTGTTGGAGAACGCACCCGCGAGGGGAATGATTTATTGCGGGAGATGATAGAATCCGGTGTAATACGGTATGGCGAGGCCTTCCAAAAAAGCATGGAAGAAGGCAGCTGGGATTTGTCCAAGCTGGACACCGAAGCGCTGAAGAGTTCACAGGCCACCCTGGTTTTTGGTCAGATGAACGAACCTCCCGGAGCACGTGCAACGGTAGCCCTTTCCGGTTTATCCATTGCCGAATCCTTCCGCGATGGAGATAAAACCAGTGGCAAAGGAAACGACATTCTCTTTTTTATCGATAATATTTTCCGTTTCACGCAGGCCGGATCCGAGGTTTCGGCATTGCTGGGACGTATGCCCTCTGCCGTAGGATATCAACCCACGCTTGCCACCGAGATGGGAAGCATGCAGGAGCGGATTACCTCCACGAAGCATGGTTCCATTACCTCTGTACAGGCGGTTTATGTACCTGCGGATGACCTCACAGACCCTGCTCCGGCAACGACATTTGCCCACCTGGATGCCACCACAGTGTTGAGCAGGAAAATCTCGGAGTTGGGAATTTATCCGGCGGTGGATCCACTGGATTCCACTTCACGAATTTTGACCCCCGATGTGGTGGGAGATGACCATTACGATACCGCCCAGCGTGTGAAAGAGATTTTACAGCGCTACACCGAATTGCAGGATATCATCGCTATTTTGGGAATGGAAGAATTAAGTGAAGAGGACAAGCAAGTGGTACACCGTGCCCGTCGTGTTCAACGTTTCCTCTCGCAGCCTTTCCATGTGGCAGAAGCCTTTACCGGGCTGGAAGGGAAGTTTGTGTCGATTGAAGATACCATCAAAGGCTTTAAAAAGATCCTCAACGGGGAAGTGGACAAGTATCCCGAGGCAGCATTTATGTTAGTGGGAACCATTGAAGAAGCCATTGAAAAAGGAGAAGAGTTGCTGAAAGAATCCGATTAACCATCAAATACAACACATGGAACTGGAAATTATCACACCTGATGAAACGATTTTTGCTGGCGAGGTAAACCTTGTGCAGGTTCCGGGTACCAAGGGTTTGTTCGAAGTACTTGATTATCATGCTCCTTTGATTTCAACCCTGGAGGAAGGAAAAATCAAAATTCATGAGGGTGGATCCAAAACTTTTTACGAAATTAGTGGTGGAGTAATTGAAGTGAAAAACAATAAAGTGATTATTCTGGCCGAATCCATAAAAGAATAATCTCATGAGAGGTGTTGTATTCTTATGTCTGGTTTTCCTGTTCGCAGGAATGATGAAAGCCGGGGCGCAATCCAAAGTGACCTTTCGCGCATCCGACAGCTTGCTTATTACGGCAGATTTATATCTGACGGATAAGTCGAGGCCTTATGTTCTGCTTTTTCACCAGGCAGGCTACAGTCGCGGGGAATACAAACAATCAGCACGGAAAATTCAGAAATTCGGGTACAATTGTTTGGCGGTTGATTTACGCTCGGGAGGTGAAGTGAATTATATTCAGAACCGCACCGCACTTCGAGCCCTGCAGCAAGGCTACAGCACCGATTATTTAAGTTCTATGAAAGATATCCGGGCGGCGATTGACTGGGTGGAAACGCAAAGTAGAGAGCCGGTTATTTTATTTGGCAGTTCCTTCTCTGCTTCCCTCTGCCTTATGGTGGCCAAGGAAAACCCCAAAGTTCAGGCCGTCGTAGCCTTTAGCCCCGGTGAATTTTTTCGCCCCGAAGATGTTTTTGTTAAAGAGCAGATTGATAGTTTAAGCAAGCCTATTTTTGTGGCCAGCTCGAAGCGGGAATATCCTTACGCAAAAGAGCTGTTAAGTTTGGTTCCTTCCTCAAATAAGCTGATATTTGCACCGGATGGAGGACAGGGAGAGCATGGATCCAAATCCTTGTGGAGTAGCAATCCCACCAGTCAGGAGTACTGGCTGGCACTCACCATGTTCTTCAGTCAGATCCGTAGTGTTTATTAGAAGTTTTATTGCATGTCAAATGTCCGTATTCTCATTATCCGTTTTAGTTCGATTGGCGATATAGTGCTTACAACTCCTGTAGTTCGTGCGCTTTCCCATCAGGTTGAGGGTGCAGAAGTGCACTATTTAACCAAACCGGCTTTTGCTTCCATTTTAGAGGCCAATCCTTATGTGCATAAGGTTCACCTTTTGGAGGAGTCTTTTTCAGCAACCATGGAAGAGCTGAAAGCAGAGCATTTCGATTATGTGATTGATTTGCATAAGAACCTGCGCACTTTACGGGTAAAAAACAGCTTAAAAACCCTTTCTTTTAGCTTTGAAAAGCTGAACCGGAAGAAGTGGTTGCTGGTGAATTTTAAGCGCAATAAAATGCCCGATTTGCACATTGTGGATCGCTACCTGGAGACGACCCAAACATTTGAGGTGAAAAATGACGGAAAAGGCCTGGACTATTTTATTCCGGAGAAAGATGAATTAGATTTGAAAAAGCTGGATCCGATTCTGGAGGGTGGATTTATTGCTTTAGTGGTGGGAGCGGCGCATCAGACTAAGCGCCTTGAGAAAGAGCAGATGGTCGACTTTTGCAGGAAGGTGAAGCATCCGGTGGTGCTCCTTGGCGGACACGAAAACAAAGAAGAGGGTGAAGAAATTGCAAAACTGGCAGGCAGCCGGCAGATAATAAATGCCTGCGGATTCTTTTCGATTAACCAGTCGGCTTCTTTGGTAAAACAGGCCAGGGTGGTGATTAGCCCGGATACAGGCCTGATGCACATAGCTGCAGCCTTTGGGAAGAATATTCTTTCCGTTTGGGGCAATACGGTGCCCGAGTTCGGCATGTATCCCTATCAAGCCGGCGAAAAATCAGAAATAATAGAAATTAAAGGCCTTTCCTGCAGACCCTGTTCCAAAATCGGATTTGAAAGATGCCCGGAAAAGCATTTTAAATGCATCCGGGAGATTGATATTCAAAGTCTGGCAGAAAAAGCCGACCGTCTTTTTAGCGAAAAGCCGGCTTAAACGAATGCCGTTACCCCGGCAAAAATTCCGATTATCACAGCAACCACGTAAAATGCCAGAGCCGCTGCCGTTATCACCCCAATGATATTGTAATGGGTTTTCAGGTTGGAAAAGGACCTGTAAAGTTCTTTCTGATCATTGCTCTTCAGTGCTCTTGTAAGGTAGTATGAAAATTTGAAGAGGTAATAGACCGGGAAAAAATAGAATCCGGCCAAAACGAGATAAACCAGGATAATAGCAGGTGTGCTGAATCCATCAAAACCGGCAAAATTTCCTGCAATAATGAGAATCAGCATGGCCAGCACAAAAATTCCGATAAACACGAAGCCTACAATGGACAGGAATTTGGCCCATTTGCCAGTCGATTCCAGCTTCTTTTGGATGTAGGCATCAATTTTCAAATCTCTTTTATGTTCTTGAGGGGTTTCTGTAGTTTCCATAGTTTTTATTAGGTTAATATGGAAGTTAAAGTTGGGATTTTTTTTTGAAAGGAGCAAAAGCAAAATAAAGACAAAACACAAATGATTGATTTGCAGTGTTTTTTTAGCGATAAACAGTTATTTAGAACAGATCTATTTAAATAACGTTTTTATGTTTTCTTTGGTTTTATTAGTAGCTTCATGCTACCTAAAGAAATTTGTTTTATTAACCTTATAAAAGAATCAAAAAATGAAATCATTATTTTTGAGTTTGACTGTGTTGTTTATGGCTGCATACAGCTCGTTTTCACAGAAATCGCCAATTGAATATGGAGAAGTGCCTTTAGAAGAAATCAAGATGCAACGGTATGAGAAAGACACCACTGCTGAAGCTGTCGTCCTTTGTCAATATGGGGAGTATAATGAAGCTAAACACGAGTTTACCACGAATTTGCGGATTAAAATACTTAAAAAGTCCGGGTTACACTGGGGAAACTATAGCATTTCAGGCAAACCGATTTATGTTCAAGGTGTTACATACAATTATGAAAACGGGAAAGTTGTGTATGATGATTTGGATAAGGAATCTATTTTTCATGAAAGGATCATTCGAAAGAATTATGTTACAAGAATTTCAATGCCTAATGTAAAGGAAGGGTCGGTCATCGACATTAAATATTTATCACAAGGAATCCCCCTGCGTTGGAATTTTCAAAAGAGGATTCCGGTGCGCTATAGTGAAATTCGTCTTGGAAATGAGAGTAGAATTGGGCTTAAGAGAAATTTAACCGGAGCGGAAAATTTAACCGTAATCAAGAAAAGCAGATTGGTGGCCGAAAATCTACCAGCGCTGGAAGAAGAGCCTTTCATGAAGGCTTTGAGCAATTATGCTACAAAACTGGAAATTGAGATTGCAAATATTAATTATACAACAGATTATTATCGTGTTTTTGGTTCTATGGCAGATTCATGGGCATCTGTGGAAGATTTGCTGCTCGACAACGAATATTTTGGGAAGCAAATAGGCATGTCGTTGTATTTAAATAATGACAAAAAACAAATTGAGGCCTTGGAGCTAAACGGAAAGGAAAAAATTAAAGCAGCATATGACCTGGTGAAGCGTAAAGTTAAATGGAACAAGCAAAGTTATTTATACACAAGCAGAAATCTTCGTTCTGTTTATAAGGAAAACGTGGGGAATTCGGCCGATATTAATTTAATTCTGTGCAATTTATTACAGAAATTGGGGTTTGAAGCTTATCCGGTAGCCTTAAGTACCAGGAATAATGGTCTTATAACAGCCTTTTTCCCTACCTACAGGAAATTGGATTATGTGATTGTAGCTGTTAACCTGGATGATGAGCGATTGCTTTTAGACGCTTCTGAGAAATATCTTCCAATGGGATTGTTACCAGAACGTTGTATCAATGAACGGGGTAAAATAATTCAATACAATGAGACAGACGCCACAAGTCAGCAGGCAACGATGACTTATTCCTTTAATCAGGAAAAGGAGTGGGCTGTAATTAAACCACGAAATAAAAAAGCAAGGACAGTTTTTTCAAATTTGGTTCTGTTGGAGACCGGGGAGTTACAGGGCAAAACCGTTGAAAAGTATAATGATTATGCAGCCTATGATTACCGGAAAGAGTATGAAAACTTTAATAGCAAGGATTCTTATATCGATCATTTGCAGGAGGATTTTGTTGGATTACACATTGAAGACCTGGAACTTGAAAATCTGAAGGACATTTACAAACCGGTCGTTGTAAATTCCAATGTAAGTTTTGAAAATCAGGCACAAATAATAGGTGATATGATCTATATTAATCCCCTGCTGAATTATAAAATGGAAGAGAACCCCTTCAATCAGGAAGGACGAAAATATCCCATTGATTTCATTTACCCTGTATCTGATCGTTGTGTCATTAACATCGATATTCCTTCCGGATATGCGGTCGAAAAGATTCCCCAATCGGTACGCATGAAATTGCCAGGAAATGGTGCAAGTTTTAGCTACAAGGTGCGGATTGTCCAGGATAAAATCAATTTAATGTATTCCTATCAGCTGGATCAAACCAGGTATACACCCAATGAATATGGATATTTGAAGTCTTTTTTCAGCAATTTATATAAAAAACAAAACGAAATGATTATTCTTAAAAAAAACAAGCATCTTGCAGATAAAAACTAATACCCTATGAAAAAGATAGTACTTTATACCCTCTTAATGCTCTTATTTACATCGGCAATACGAGCGGAAAAATACCCGGTAGAAGGAATACCTGAAGAATTAATAAAGAATGCAAAGGCCGTAGTTCGAAAAGAGGTTATTTCTTTTTCTTTGAACGGGGATTTTACAGCCACACAAAAAGAACATAAGGTCATTACAGTGCTAAATGAAAATGGATATCGACAGGCAGTACTTGTTTACTTTTACGATAAGTTTAAAAAAATCAAATCTATAGATGGAGCGATATATAATGCTGAAGGAGAGGAGATTGAAAAAATCAAGTCCTTAGATATTCTTGATGTTAGTGCCGTTTCAAATTTTTCCATTTATGAAGATAACAGAATTAAAGTTTATCAACCCAATGTAAGAACCTATCCATTTACCATTGAGTATGAAGTGGAAATTAAGCATGACGGAATTTTTAATTTTCCCATTTGGCATGTGTTTAAGGATTACAATGTTTCAACAGAGAAGAGTTATTATTCAGTTGAAGTTCCTGAAAGCATGAACCTGAATTATTATACCACGCAAACAGGTTTGGAACCTGAGGTTATAAAATCAGAAGGGAAAGTACAGTATAAATGGAAATACTATAATTTTAAATCAATCGAGTCTGAAGATTTCAGCACAAATATCCTGAACAATAGCCCGGCAGTTTATATGGCAACTGATAAATTTGAGTTGGAGGGTGTTGAGGGAAGTCTTGAAAGCTGGCAAGCCCTGGGAGAATGGATGGAAGAGCTCCAAAAAGAGGCGCTTAATCTTCCCCCGGCGACAGTTCAGGAAATTCTGGAATTGACGAAGGGAATACCCGATACCCTGAATAAGATTGCAGCAGTATACAAGTACATGCAAGATAAAACACGTTATGTTAGTATTCAAATAGGAATTGGTGGCTGGAAGCCTTTTGATGCTGCTACTGTTGACAGAACAGGGTATGGCGATTGTAAAGCTTTGACCAACTATACGCGGGCTTTGCTAAAAGCTGCAGGGATTGATTCCTATTATACGGTGGTACGTGCAGGGAAGAAGGCTGTTCCCATGATAACAGACTTTACGATGAATCAGTTTAATCATGCAATTTTATGCGTTCCACATCAAAAAGATACGATTTGGCTGGAGTGCACAAGCCAGGACAACCCTTTTGCTTACCTGGGACCCTTTACAGATGATAGAGATGTACTTGTTATTAATGAAAAAGGACAGGGAGAAATTGCACACACTACGAAATATGGGAAAGAGGACAACCGATGCGATCGATACATATCTGTTAAAATGGATCAACAGGGGAAGTTACATACAAAAATAAGTACCAGGTATTCCGGGTTGTTTTACGAGGATGTACGGAACAAATTAATAAACCCCGGGCCTGATGCGGAAAAAGAGCTGTATGAGAATTTGCCATTATCAAATTTTAAAATTATAAGTTCTAACTATCAACTTTTGAACGAGTCAAGTCCTTTAGTGCAGGAAAAGATCGATTTAGAGGTCAATGGGTACATGCAGGTTATGGGTACCCGGAGGTTTTTTAGTCCAAACATGCTTAACAAACTCACAAAAACACCAGCAGAGGAGGAGAATAGAATATCGGATGTTTTTATTCGTCGATCGTATATGGAAAATGATACAGTGATTCTTCACATGGAAGAAGGATTAATACCAGAAGCCATACCGGAAAATACGTCCATTTCTTCTGATTTTGGGAATTATACATCCAGTTATCAGTTAAAAGGGGATAAATTTATCTATATCAGACACCTGGAAATAAAGAGAGGACAGTTTTCCCCGGAGGAGTACCCCAAATTGACAGCTTTTTTCAAGGATATTTATAAAGCGGATCACCTGAATGTTGTTTTTGTTAAACAATAACAAGCAGGGAATCAACTAAAAACTCCATCGAAATCGCAGAAACACGAAGTTGAGTTTCTCCTTTACCTGCGGATTAAATTTTCCTTCGAAGCGCTGGCCTACCAGGGAAATGCCGAAGTTGTCCTGCAGGCTGTATTCCAGGCTGGGACCAATGTACCAGGCTTCCACATCGGGGTAGTACATGAGGGAGATGGAGGTATTCAACAGTGGATGTACCGGATAGCTAAGCTGCCCAAACCATGACCATTCTGCAAAGGAGATGTTTTTAACCGTTAAGGGCTGGTAGTAATACTGCTCAATGCTGGAAATGCGGTTTTTCTCTGCGAATCCATTGTAGAGCACCTCTGCCTGGAAGTTGAAATCCTTCCATAAGTAGCTGGCAGAGAGCGAGGCCATCCAGGTTCCGGAGGTGTCACCGAAGTTTTTGTCGGAACGGAAATAGCTTAGCTCTCCATTTAGTCCGATATTTTTGATGTTCCCGGCAAACCCGGCCCCGGCCATGTAGTCCTCTTCATTGAGGACTCCTCCCAGGAGTTGAATGTCGTAGCCCCATTTGTTGAAACGGTAGTATCCCGCAGCGGTGATCCTGTCATTATTGTCGATTTTAACGGCCAGTTCCGCTACGCTGGTGTAGCTGGTGTAGTATTGCACCCGCAAGGCGTCTGCTCCCGGCTTCTCTTCATAGTCGAAGTCGAAGAAGGAGTAGACATTAAAAATGTCATTGGGGTTCCAGACAAAGGCCTGTCCCCAGTTGATGCGTTGGCGTCCCAGGCGTACATTGAGATTTCCGGCGTAGTATTCCAGGTAAGCCCTGTCGATACTGGAGTTGAAAAGATAGGACTTCCCCTCGATGAGCTTATCGGTCATGTCCAGGTAGCCCTGATCACGGTTTACCATTGCGGAATAGCCCGGAATGGTTTCAATAAAATCACCATAGATCAAACGATTTCTGATTTCCAGCTTGGCACTTAATCGGTCGCCCGCAAACAGTTTGAAATTGATGCGGTTGTGCACCATGTTTTCCATGAGCCACAAGGAATCCGGGTGGGTAAACATGTTGGTGTTCATGTATTTGACATATCCACCCAGTTGATAGTCCAGCTTAACCTGTCCCCGCGAGGGGAAGTGGAAAATCAGAAATACGACTAAAAACAAACTGTAAAAGCGAATTCTTTTCATTTCGGGAATCGTTTTAACCGTTTATCTGTGTTGTTATTTTCTTTTTTCATCCGACTTCACCTTTCCATCCTCGATAGTAATGATACGGTGCGCCTTTTTCACCACCCGCTGGTCGTGAGTGGAAAAGATGAAGGTGATGTTTTCTTCTTTGTTCAGGTTTTCCATGATATCCAACAGGGTCTCCGTGGATTTGGAATCGAGATTGGCTGTAGGCTCATCGGCCAGGATAAATTGAGGCTTGGAAGCCAGGGCTCTTGCCACCGCTACCCGTTGTTGCTGACCCCCCGATAGCTTCCCGGGACGGCTTTTCAGGCGATCGCCCAGACCTACGGCGTCCATCAGTTCCCTTACACGGGCTTTGCGTTCTTTCTTCGAGCGGCCCTGCAGGTTCATGATAAACTCTACATTTTCTTCGGCCGTAAGCACCGGAATCAGGTTGTAGGCCTGGAAAACAAAACCAATGTTTTTCAGGCGGAAATCAATGATTTCCGACGATTTGAGATCTTTGATCCGGGTGTTGTTGATGATGATTTCCCCTTCGGTTGGGTTGTCGAGCCCTCCAATCATGTTGAGTAAGGTGGTTTTTCCACTTCCCGAGGGACCTACGATGGCTGCAAATTCACCTTCCCGGAAAGATAAATCCACACCGTTTACAGCATGTACCGGAACGCCAGTATCGTTGTATATTTTCTTTAGTTTTTTAATATCTATTACGCTCATTGTTTTATTTTTTTCGGTTATTAATTATCTGTTCTGATGGCTTCTGCCGGATTTAATTTGATGGCTTTTCGTGCCGGGTATATGGCCGCAAGTACACCTATAATAATGACCAGAAAGGTAATCTCGATGATGGATGCCAGGTCGATTTCCGGGTAGATCACGGAATTGAATCCATAGGCGTTGAGTCCCTCGGCCCACATAGACAGATCGACACCGGTTTGTTGAGTAATTCCGGTAATAATCAGCGCCAGGATGATACCAATCACTCCACCTGTAAGTGAAAGAAGAACAGTTTCCAACATAATCATTCCGAAAACCCTTTTACGGTTCATCCCAATGGCCATGAGCATCCCCAGTTCTTTCACCCGTTCCAGAATGACCATCAACATAGTATTTACAATGCCGAACCCAAGGGCCAGAAGTATGATTCCCACAAAGAAATACATCATGAAGCCCATGTTCTCATTCATCATCTGCATTTCTGGCATCAGTTGCAACCAGGATTTCACATCCAAATCGGGAAAGCTCTTTTCCAGTTTCTGTGCCACTTGCTTCTCGATGTCATTTTCATTCAAAAGAATAGCGACTTCGTGCCCAGCAGTTTTATCAAGCTCGATTAAATTTCTTAAATCATCTGCCCTCACAAAAGCTTTCATCTCATCATAGGTCGTGTTGGCCGTTTTGAAAATGCCGCATACCCGGAACGATCCTCCGGTAAGCGTACCGTCTAGTTCGGTAAGGGTGATAACAATTTTGGATTTTTCCTTCACTTTTAGCTTCTCTGCCAGTGCCTGTCCGATAATAATCTGGTTAGTATGTTCCTGATCCAGGTAGCTGCCTTTGATGATCTTTTCGTGCAGGTCGGTTACCTGTTTTTCATTTTCGGGATCCACACCGATTAGCTGCACCCCGGAACCGGTTTCTGCCGATGAAACCATAGCATTGACGAGGACCCGTTCTGCGGCTGCTTTCACCCGGGGTTCTTCTTCCACTTCCTTTCGTACTTCCAGTACATTGGGGATGTAATCTTTTATGTCATTGGATTTAAGGTATCCGGGGTAATGAATTTGAATATGCGAGGACTCTGTTGATATAATATTGTTTACCCTCTGGTTTACCCAGCCCAACATAAAGGCCACCGAGTAAACGCCGGCAAAAAGTCCCAGGGCAATTGCCGAAAGGATAACAATGCTTCTGACTCTGCTGCGCCAGATATTTCTCCATGATATTGACCAAATCATAATGCTGTCTTTTTTATGCCCGCAAGGCATTTGTTACATTCATTCTAAAGCTGTTCACAATCGGATATACAGAAACCACCAGGGTGATGATGAATACTGTAAGTACCTGGTTGAGGAAGACCTCCGGTGCTGTTCCGAAAAACATATAGGGTTCGAAGCCAAATTGAACATAGGCTTCGGCCAGTTCTTCAGGAAGTTTTATTGGATTATCTACCAACATATAAACAAGGGGTATACTAACCAAAAATCCTGAGATTACACCAATGAAACCAATATACAGCGTTTCAAAAAAGAGGATGGCTCCAAGCTTGTAACGCTGCATTCCCACAGCTACCATGACACCCATTTCCCGTTTACGTTCTGCGATCATCATGATAATGGTGCCTAAAATACCAAAACCAATCACCATGTAGAGGATTCCTTTCATCACAAGTCCACCAGCTTTATCACTTTCAATGAACTGTACAACCTCGGGCTGTAATTCTCTCCAGTTAAGAACTTTATAATTATCGCCCAGCATTTTCTTTAATTCCTTTTCAGCGGGAGCCACATCGGTATAATCATCGACCATAATTTGCAGGTTGGTTACCCGTCCGTAAGTGCTAAAAAACTCCTGGGCCGTTTGGATATCCATGAAAGCCCCCAGGTTATTCATTTGGGGAGTGCTAAATTTAAGTATTCCTTTAACCGGGAACAGGTTGGCAGCGGTGGTTCCATGGTATCCCTGACTAAGCAGAACGATGGTGTCGTTGAGTTCTGCGCCCAGGTAATCTGCGGTATTGTAGCTGAGTAAAATGCCATCATCTCCACTTTCCAGAAAGCTCCCTTCATGCAGCCAGTTTTGCAGGTTGGACGTGACACGGTCTTTTTCTGGTTCAAAACCAATAATGGCTCCACCACGCGTTTTTGCGCCGGAAGACATCAGCCCAAAAGATTCCAGTCGTTTTACCACATGGCTCACCTCCTTAACGCCTGCAATTTGTTCAAGCAGACTGTCATTCACTTCAAAGGTATTGTTGATCGATTTGTGGTCTTCATATTCGGGATGCTGCACCTGCAGGTAACCGGATGAAAGCTTCACCATCATTTCGATCATGTTTCCGTAGGTGCCGTCTTGCATGGAGCTCATAATGGTAGAAAGGAGTACCCCAAAGAACACAGATGCCGCTGTGATGAGCGTCCTGCGCTTGTTCCTCCAAAGGTTTCTCCATGCTATAATTATGCTTTTCATCTTTCTTTCTGATTTTAGATGTTAACGTACGCGTTTCATATTTTGCTGCGAGAAGAAGTTATCCGGAATGTTCTGGTTGAACTTCATATTATCCACAATGATGACCGTTTTTTGGTTTTCCTTATTTTCCGGAATCACCTCTATGCGGGTGGGGATGTTGCGATCATCCATCCATTTTACCTCCGAGGCAATTTCGGTGCGGATCAAATCGCCGTATTCATCATAGTATTCCGATTTCATTTGCATATAATCTTCCTTGCTGATCCACTTGATCACTTTTCCCCATACAACAGCAGCATCTTCTTTGGGCGTAAGCTCTATTTTATAGCAATTGTAATCACTTACTTCCTCTTCGCCCAGAATTTTGTGAGTGTAATCCACCACGATGGAAGATTCTTTTAGGATATCGTCGTTCGTATAATCGGATCCCATCCAACCCTGCGACATCATGGAAGGAGGTATTTTTATCATGCGGTTGATATGGGGCATCCAGTGCCACATTTCATTGTCCCGTTTTAAAAAGGTTTGTCCTTTTTCCTTTG
>CAYVSF010000020.1:0-14141 GCA_964453775.1 uncultured Bacteroidales bacterium | reverse complement strand
CGTTACAGATAAATATTCCTATTTTTACTGGCCTATACGATTTTTAGATGAACGCGCAGATTCAAACAACCAAATATTTAATTTCTGATATTTTGGCTTCCTCGGCCAGTTGGGCTTTATTTTATATTTTTCGAAAGCTCTATATTGAATCTCAAAAGTTTGGATACACTGTACCAATTGAATTTACAGCAAGATTTTATTGGGGCGTTTTTTTAATCCCGGCCTTTTGGATACTCATACATTATTTGAGTGGTTATTATAAGGATGTTTTCAGAAAATCCCGGTTAAAGGAACTTGGCAAGACTTTTTTTACTACATTAATTGGTGTTACCATTCTATTCTTCACCATCATTCTTGATGACGAAATTGTAACCTATCATAGTTATTATCAACTATTCGGTACATTATTTCTTTTACAATTTGTACTCACTTATCTGCCAAGAGTAACGATCACCTCTATAACCAACAATAAAATTCACAGTGGAGAAATCGGCTTTAATACGATCATAATCGGCAGTAATAAAAGAGCCCTTGACATCTTCCAAAAAATTAACAATCAGGTAGAATCAACAGGGCATCACTTTTCAGGATTTGTGCACATTGAAGAAAAAAACAACTATCTGCTGGACAAACATCTGCCACATTTGGGAGGTCTTAAAGAACTTTCAGATTTAATCAGCAGAAATAAAATTGAGGAAGTTATCATAGCACTGGAGTCTTCTGAGCATAAGGAGATTGAAAAAATCATCAATTTGTTGGACAATACCAATGTAGTCATTAAAGCAATTCCAAGCATGTATGATATTCTTACCGGAAAAGTAAAGATGAACCACATCTTCGGAACACCACTTATACAGATATCACACGATTTGATGCCCACCTGGCAGCAACATTTAAAGCAGTTCCTGGACATCGTGCTTTCGCTTATTGCACTTGTATTAACATCACCACTTACACTATTCCTCATTTTGGGAATCAAACTCACCTCGAAAGGACCTGTAATTTACAGCCATGAAAGAATTGGCAAATTTGGCAAGCCGTTTACCTTATATAAGTTCCGTTCAATGTATATTGATGCGGAAAGCAACGGGCCCGCACTATCTTCCAAAAATGATTCCAGAATTACCCCTTTTGGCAAGTTTATGCGAAAATCCAAGTTAGATGAAGTTCCCAACTTTATTAATGTGCTTAAAGGAGATATGTCGCTTGTAGGCCCCAGGCCTGAAAGGCAGTACTACATCGATCGAATTGTTGAACGCGCCCCGCATTATTTACATCTACAAAAAGTAAAACCAGGCATCACATCGTGGGGGCAGGTTAAGTATGGATATGCAGAAAATGTAGATCAAATGATTGAACGGTTGAAGTACGACATTCTTTATATTGAAAATATGTCCCTGTATGTGGATTTCAAAATCATGATTCACACCATTCTCACCATTCTTAAAGGCAGGAATATCTAAATTTCTGTTAATCTGATATTTTTAAGCAAATTATAAGATGCACCCCCAGGTGTTAAAATACTCTCATAATAATGTACCTCTGAAATAGCTACAGATTGAAAAGTATAGCTATCATATTTACTCAAAAGATGCTTAAGGAGATTTAATTGGCGCAAATATTTAATTCTCCCCAGTGTTAAATGAGGATGAAAGTTTTTCTGATCGTAGCTCACCCCGAGTTTTTTTAGCATCTTGTCAATTGATGATTGAAGCACCATCCATTTTTCATCAGGCCCGGCATCTGCCCACAATACTCTTGCTCGTGAAAGTTTTGGAAAAACTCCCAGCCCTGTGAAATCAGCAATGAATGCATCACATTTATCCAAATAAGCCGGAAGTTCCTGAGCTACTGCAGATACATCATTCTCCTTGGTATCACCCAAAAAGGCCACTGTTATGTGCATTTGAGAAGATTTCACCCATCTTATTTTTTCGTGGGACAAGTCATTTTTCAACTTTTCAATCTCGTTTTTAAAGGCCTCTGTGATGGGTACAGGAACTGCAATAAAAGTACGTTTCATAGTATTCTTAGTTAAATTTATTGTCTTTTTGATACGTTCATGCTGTTACCAGCTTCGTTAATTTCTTATTTCACCCTATTCCTATCCACTCAACAACTTGAATAGATCTTAAATAAACCCTATATTTACAGGTACCGAACATTTAAAAATACAAAATATGGCAAAGCAAAAAAAAGTAGCAGTTGTTTTAGCAGGAAGTGGCGTTTTTGACGGATCCGAAATTCACGAGACCACACTCACTTTATATGCTCTGGCAAAACAGGGAGCCCATTATGAAATTTTTGCTCCCGATATTGATCAGCATCATGTGGTGAACCACATCACTGGTGAAGAAATGCCCGAAAAAAGAAATGTTCTCATAGAATCGGCACGCATTGCCAGGGGTAAAATCAAAGCATTAGAGGAATACAACCCGGATGATTTTGATGCGCTCATTATCCCCGGTGGATTTGGGGTAGCCAAAAACCTCTGCAGTTTCGCATTCGACGGCCCCGAAATGCAGGTTCTTCCACTTGTTGAAAAAGTAATAAAAGAAACCAACCAAAAATCAAAACCCATAGGAGCTATATGCATTTCTCCTGTATTGGTCGCCAAAATCCTGGGGGATGTTAATCTCACCGTTGGTCAGGATGAAGGAACCATCAGCGCAGTGCAAAAAATGGGTGCAAAACACGAAGCCACGAATCATGGAGATGTTATTATCGACAGGGAAAAAATGGTACTAACAACACCCTGTTACATGTTAGATGGCAGCATCGATGAAATAGGGAAAGGTGCTGAAAACCTGGTGAAAGCGATACTTGAAATATAAATACTAAAATATAAAAAAAATGATACCGCGGTATTGGCCGCGGTTTTTTTATATCTGATTATGTTCAATTTGAATAACAATTCGTTCAATCATATAATCCTCGCCAAAAGCATCATACTCCGATTTTAAATTGGAGCCAAAAATTCGGGCTATGGCCTGCCAGAAAACAGCAGAGAAACTCCCTCTAAGTTCTTTAAGCAACTCATACGAAGTACTTCCTGTCTCCCTGTCAATAAGTTTAAGCAAGAGCCTTCCCTGCGTAATCGTTAATTTTTTAAGCTCGTCACCAAATTCATCCATCAACTGCTTCTCAACCGTTTTAACGTACCTCTTTCGCTCCTTGTCTGTTTCCAACTCATTAAACTCTTTCTCCATCTGATCCAACTTCTTTTTTGCCAGTTGGGCATAAGGATAGACCTTTTTCAAATCTCTTACCAACTTCGTATACCTTCGATAATGTCTTCTGTTTTTAAACTTTAAAGGAGGAAAAACAACAATCTCATCTAATTCCACATGAGGTATCGTGTCCTTTTCAAATACTATTGAACCTGTTAGTGTACCTTTCTTTTTTTTCAAAGTATCTTCCTGAGCGAAAAGAAAGTTCGACAGGAAAGAAAAAACAACAAAAAAGATAATTTTTATCTTCATAATGCCTCCGACCCTAGTTATAACGTAAATTCTTTTTCGATTGTTTCTTAAGGTTTAAAATATATTTTGAAAACCTTTTCCCTTATTTACTTCATAAACCATTCCATACGTTATTTATAAAAATACAAAAATACTCCATGTTCGATTTCCCGGTATTGATCTTCCTGATAATCTTTTCTAAATTAGCAGCAAGCTTAAACCAACATGACACAAGCGGAAAAAACAATTTACCAGATTTCCACCATCAACAATCTTACGAAAAAACAATTTACTGGTCTGGTAAACCTATCTTCTTTAAGGAATTTTGGAGACTTTGGCATTGGCACCCTTGAGGGAATGGATGGAGAGCTCATCCTTTTCGATAATTGTTTTTACAAGGCCAACCAAAACTTAATAGTTCATCAGCCTGAACTAACTGAGCAAAGTCCTTTTTTCACTCTTACAAAATTTAATCCATCATCGAACTTAATTTACCAGGTGGAAAATGAAACAGATTTCTTTCAAAGCATACGATCTGTTTATCCTCATCAAGACTTAATGGCCATAAAAGCCGAAGGCGAATTTGAACGGCTTTTTATTCGCTCGGGAGAAAAGAAACATCCTCCCTACCCCAGCCTAAAAAACATACTAAAAACCACTGTTAAAAAAGAATTCGAAAAGATTGAAGGAACTTTAGTGGGGTTCTTTTTCCCGAATTCATTCAATGGAATAGTACAGGAAGGCTTTCATTTTCATTTTATCTCGGGAAATCATAAAATTGCCGGGCATCTGCTGGAATTTACAAAAGCCAAATTAGAAACAACCATCGATACAAAAGAAAACTTAACGATCCTGAATCCATCACAAAAACCTAAACCTCATGGAAATAAGACTAGTAAAGGAAACAGTTAAAGAAAAAATTGCCACCATCCTACTTACCTTTCTTAAGAAGGAAAAAGTAAACCATATTTTTGGTATCCAGGGAGGCTACACCGGAGGCTTTGGAGATGAAATCAATAATTTTCCTGAAATTCATTTTATTCGTTGCCAGCACGAGCAGGGTGCTGCATTTATGGCAGATGGTTACGCCAGAACCTCCGGCAAATTTGGTGTCATCTTGACCACTGCCGGACCGGGTCTTTCCAACACCTTTACAGGAATCATTTCCTCCTATGCCGACGGCATCCCAATATTGCATATTTCAGGAGCAATTCCCAAAGACAAGGCATTTAAAGGTGCTATCCAGGATACGGAATCATTCCATATGAATATTATTGATTCGTTCAAAGAAGCTACACGTTTCCAGGCAGATATTCATTACAAAGACAGTTTTCTGCAATACTTTCGTAATGGGATTCGTTACCTTTTCAAAGGAAAGAGAGGACCTGTTTTTCTGAACATTGGAGCCGATTTATTCAGCCAGGAGATCGAACACCATCAGGAGTATTTTAGGCATTATGAAGATAACTATTTTGATAAACATGCCACCAAGGTAATTCTTGAAGAGATTAAAAGCTCCAGATCTCTCTTAATCCTTGCAGGACATGGCGTTGTATTATCCAGGGCTCAACATAAGCTTGAACAACTTGCCGAACTGCTGAAGGTACCGGTAATTGTCACACCCAAAGGAAAATCAGCCTTTAATAATGAGTCCCCTTATTTTTTAGGTGTATTCGGTGCAGGAACCAATACCATCCCAATGGAATATTTAAAAAATGAAAATATTGAAACTATATTGGCCATAGGAACATCATTTAACGAGTTCTCTTCCGATGCCTGGAATTCTTATCTTGCAAAAAGCGACAAAATTATTCAAATTGACATTGACCCCTACATTATTGGAAGGAACTTTCCAAACACATTTGCCGTAATTGGAGATGCAACGACCACTATCGCCTACATGACTGACAAAATAAAGCAAATAAACTTCAATGGGTTTTCTCATTTACAGTCAGTTGACACCATAAATCATTATAAAGAACAATATTCAAATTTCGAAAATGAAAAAAATTACAATTCAGATGAAGTTCCCCTCAAAATGCCCCGTTTGCTAAAAGATATTTTTGAAAGTTTTAAAGATCATCAACTATCTGTTTTTAATGACAATGGCTCCTGTATCTTTTGGCTGGGCCATTACCTAAAACTGAAAAAAAATTGGGATTACTATATTTCGCTGGGATTCTCTTCTATGGGATATGCTATACCAGCTGCAATTGGTGGAGCAATAGGCGCTCCAGATAAAGTATGCATTGCCTTTTCCGGAGATGGTGCTGCTATGATGAATGGAAATGAACTAAAAACAGCTTCGGAATATCAGGTTCCTGTTTTCTATTTCATATTAAACGATGCAAGGTTAGGAATCGTTCATCATTCAACAAAAATATTGTATGGTAGACCAAATCCAGGTGTAAGTTATAATAATTCAATGGATTTTGTTAAATTTGGAGAAAGCATGGGGATAAAGTCCTACCGGATTGATAAACCCGGCCAGCTAGAAAAGAAATTTATTAACCAACTAATAAAGGAAAAAAAGCCGGTTTTATTTGATTGTATTATCGATCCGGAGGAAATTCCGCCTATTGGCAGCAGAATAAAAGAAGTAAAAAAATAGACGAATTTTATCACGGAATAAAATTTATTGTATAAAAAACAACTTAATCAAAGTGCAGTACCTACTTAATAAATATGAAATTCAGGAAGAAATAAGCGGGGATGACATTGAAAGCATCTATCGGGCAAAGGAAATGAATAGTAGAAAGACCTTGCTATTAAAAAGAATTAAACCTGAATACAATACGATAGCCTATCTGCAAAAACTGGAGCACGAAATAAAAATAAGCCAGGAAATTCCTATTAAGCAAATTGTTAAATCAATCGATCTGGCTACCAGCTCTACAGAAACTATTGTCATTGCAGAAAATAAAGATGGAATTTCCTTAAAACATTTAATTCAGGAGGACAAACTTCAATTTTCCGAAAGGCTTCAGATTGCAAGAAAACTAGCTGAATTGCTCGACACCTTCCAAAAGAAAAAGTTTCTGCATAAGAATTTACAAAGCGATAAGATCCTCTATAGCAAAAAAGCAGATGAAATTTATGTACTAAATTTTCGTTTTGCTGATTTTGTCAATGAGCTGGGTGAAAAAAGACATGAAAACCCACTACTTGGACGAAACTTTTCATACTTAGCTCCCGAACAAACAGGGAGAACAGATATAAGCAGCGATAGCCGCACAGATATTTATTCAGCCGGAATCATCCTTTATGAACTTTTCACGGGACAACTGCCCTTTAGGGCTGAGACCCCGTCAGAATTGATTTATCAACATCTTGCCCAGGAACCTCCTGTACCAAATACCATTAAGAAGGAAATCCCGGAAGTAATATCAGCCATTCTTACAAAGCTTATACAAAAATCTCCATCGGACAGGTATCAATCGGCTACAGCCCTGAAGAAAGATATTGAAAAATGTATTATTTCCCTGGATAATTATGGCTATATAAAATCCTTCCCCATAGCAAAAAAAGACTACATTTCGGTTTTTCAAATTCCCGAAAAACTTTATGGCCGAAACAAAGAATTGAACATTTTAAAAAAAGCCTATTCCGAAGCAAAAAATGGAGAAAAACCGCTTGTAGCCATCAAAGGCTTCTCTGGAACAGGAAAAACTGCACTTATAAATGAATTTAGAAAAAGTATCCTTACAAGTAAAAGCTTTTTTATACTTGGAAAATACAACAAGTTCACACGTACGATTCCCTATAGCGGAATTGCAGAAGCATTGCAGAGCCTAACAAAGACTTTGTTAACCCAAAGCACAGGTGAAATAGAAACATGGAAAGAAAAAATTGAAGAGGCCCTACCAGGCTCTGGGAAAGTGCTTCTTGATTTAATTCCGGAGCTACGGTTTATTACAGGAGAAAATATTGAAACAGAAACCCTCTCATCAGAAGAACAGCAAAACAGGTTATTGCTAAATTTCAATAAATTCATTCAGGTTTTTGCACAAACTAATCATCCCTTAATCCTGGTTTTAGATGACGTTCACTGGATGGATGAGGCCTCTCTTTCCTTACTGGAAAATCTTCTATTTAGCAAGAGCCTAAAAAATATCCTTATCATCCTTGCATACAGAGATAATGAACTGCCCAAAAAGCATGCACTTTTAAAGCAACTTGAAAGATACAAACTTGAGGGTCACAGCTACTGGAAAATACCTGTTAATTCTCTCGAAACGCGCTACACAAATAAACTTGTGGCAGAAACACTCCTTGAAGCAGAAAAAGATGTTTACAACCTTGCACAAACCGTCCAACTTAAAACAAAAGGAAACCCCTTCTTTGTCAAACAATTTATAAAAAATCTTTATAACGAAGGACACATCTGGTTCGATGAGAATGAAGGCCGGTGGAAATGGGATATTAAAAAGATAAAAACCACCGAATACACAGAAAATACAGTGCTTTTTGTCATTGAAATCATTCAAAAGCTACCACCGAAAGTACTAAACTTACTTAAACATGCTGCCTGTCTTGGAAGTAAATTCGATTTAAAAAGTATGAGTCTGGTGCTGAATAAAAAACCCCGGGAGATTGCACATCTCCTTAACACACCAATAAAGGAAGGATTGATAGCGCCAATTAGTGAAAAAGCAGGTTTAAACCTGGAAGAGGTAGATGAATTTAATTTTACCTATAAATTTTTGCATGACAGTATTCACCAATCTGTTTATTCCATCATAGAGGATCAAATTAAAAAGCAAATGCACTGGAAGATTGGGAATGTCATTGAGCAAAACGCTCCGGCCGGAGAGAGGGATAGCTTCCTTTTTGATATTGTCAATCAAAAAAACAAAGGAATAGACGAAAGTCATGAAAGCCGCCGGGAAAGCATCCATTTAGCTGAACTAAACCTGGCTGCCGGTATCAAAGCAAAGAATTCAGCAGCCTATGATCCTGCGCTACGCTATTTTCAAAAAGGAAGAGAATTGGCTGGCAATGATTGGGAGCATGATTATAATCTTCTTTTCAAACTAACCATTGAAGCCGCAGAATCGGCCTATCTTACTGGCAAATTTAAACTTAGCGAAGAATTGCTAAACCGTTGTCTTGCGCATGCCGTAACGAGAATTGACAGTGCCAGGGTATATGAAATTCAGATCCAGGCAAGTAAAGCTCTAAACAATAATAAAGATGCATTAAAAAGCGGACTGAATGCATTAAGTCTGTTTGGTTTAAAATTCCCGGAAAACCCATCAAAGCTTAGTGTTCTTAAAGCTTTTATAAAAATAAAGCTGGCAATAAATAAGAAAAACATAAAAGGATTGGCAAACTTGCCCGAACTTAAAGATCCGGAAAAAACAGCCATCATTCGAATTCTCTCAAACCTTCAACCTGCTGCTTATCTGGCAAAGCCCGAGTTGCTCCCTCTTCTCACCTTCGAGCAGGTATATCTGTCAATTAAAAACGGCAATACAGATCTATCGTCATATGCCTATGCTGTAATGGGGCTAATAGTTACAAATGCCATAGGCGATATTCAACTGGGCTATGCATTTGGACAACTTGCTTTAAAGGTACTTGACAAATTTGACAATAAAGCATTAAAATCCAGGACCTATTTTGTTTACAACATGACAATAAGGCCATGGAGACATCATTTAAGTGAATCGGTTCCAGCTTTGTATGAAGCCTATCTGAGTGGACTTGAAAGTGGAGATTTCGAATATGCCGGGAATACCATTGCTCAATACCTGATTTATTCCTACTTTACAGGCAAAGAGTTAAGTCATCTTGAGAAAGAGATGGAATTCTACAAAACTTCACTGGAAGAAATTAATCAGGATCTAAATATTCATTACATACGTTCTTTCCACAACTTTATTTTGCAAATTCAAAAAAACGCATCGATTCCTGCCAAAGAAGAAAAAGAAATACTCAGATTCCATGAACAGGGAAATGATCATTTAGGAATTTTTTTGCACTTTTTCTTAAAAATGATGCATGCCTATTACACGGAAGATTTTGATACAGCTATTGAACAGGGAGAAAAAGCCCTTCCATTCATGGAAAGCGCACTGGGAATTGTCGTGGTTCCCTACTTCTATTTTTTCAGAACCTTATCTTTAATTGCCCTGGTGAAGAAAAAAAAGATTAAATACCGGGATATCAAGCAAGAACTTAAAAAGGCAATTAAAGAGCTCAAAAAGAGAGCCAAATATGCGCCCATGAATTACCTCCCTCTGTATTCTCTTATTATGGCAGAAAGATACAGTCTTTTGAGAAAAAACAACAAAGCAGAAATGGCTTATCAGGAAGCCATGGGACAGGCCAGAAATGGCAAATTTACACACCTGGAAATACTAGCTTATCAATTATACGCAGAATTTCTTATGCAGCATGACCGGAAAGAAGAGGCCGGTAAATTTTTAATTGAAACATACAATGGTTACTCTCGCTGGGGAGCACATGCAATGGCAGATCAACTCGAAGCGAACTATAAGGATCTAATTATTGATGCGACCAGTCATTCAAAAAAGATGGCTCTAACCGATCCGGCAGCACACCTGTTAAGACCGCTTTCTTCCGAAAACATTGATCTAATTAGTATTGTGCAGGCTTCACAAGCCTTATCAGAAGAAATCCAGCTGGACAATCTTATTAATAAACTACTGGATATCACCATTGAAAATACAGCTTCTACAAAAGGGGTCTTAATGCTTAATGAAAAAGGGTCTTTAAGAGTTAAAGCAGTCAAAACAATTAAGGATATTAAACCTGTAAACATCAGAAGTACATATCTTGAAAAGTATGAGAGCATCCCTCATGAAATAATTAACTACGTAAGCAATACAGGGGAACTTATCGTTCTGAATGATGCCTGCTCAAGCGGCGATTATGTCAACAGCAAGTACATTACACGTCAAAAGCCCAGGTCTGTTTTATGCGTCCCCATTATCAGAAGAAGTAAAACAAAAGGGGTCATTTACCTGGAAAATACCCTTGCACCAAATACCTATACAGAGGCAAAACTTAAAACAATTCAATTGCTAAGTGGACAAATGGCTATTTCGCTTGAGAATGCCCAGTTTTATAACAACCTGGAACAGGAAGTAAGAGAACGTACATCAGAGTTGGAGCAACAAAAAGAAGAAATTCTGGTACAAACAGAACACCTTAAGATGATCAACCAGGATCTTGAAAATAAGAACAATAAAATTAATTATCAAAAGAAAGAGATCCAGGAACAGGCTAATCTATTGCAAGAAAAAAACAAGGAACTTGAAAAATTATCTATTATAGCGGAGAAAACGGATAACTCAATAACCATAGCCGGAATTGATGGATCATTAGAATGGGTGAATAAAGCATTCCACAAAATTCATGGCTACACACTTGAAGAATTCAAACGTCTTCGTGGAAGTACACTGGAAGAAGCAAGCACGCATTCAGAAATTAATGAAAAACTAAATTTCTGTATCAGAGAGAAACGTTCTATTGATTACTATTCCTATGAAATTCTTCCTGATGGGAAGAAACTTTGGTTGCAGACCACCATAACACCAGTTTTGAATGACGAAGGCAAAATTTATAAATTAATTGCTATCGATTCTGATATCAGCCAACTCAAAGATGCTGAGGAACAAATCTTAAAACAAAAAGATGAAATAGAGGCACAAAGAGATTATGCCAATGAACAACGCGAAAAGATTGAGCAACAAAACGCTGAACTGGAAAAACACAGAAATCACCTGGAACTATTAGTAAAAGAACGAACAAAAGAGCTGGAGATTGCAAAACAAAAAGCTGAGGAGTCCGACCGGTTAAAATCGTCCTTTCTTGCCAATATGTCGCATGAAATCAGAACCCCCATGAATGCTATTATTGGATTTTCCGATTTGCTTACCGATCCGGATCTACCACAGGACGACAAAAAAGATTTAAGCCATCACATTCACTCGAATTGTAACACCCTCCTGCATCTAATTGATGATATTATTGATCTGGCAAGAATAGAAACAGGCCAGTTAAGAATTTACAAAAATGCAACTGAAATCCACGGCCTTCTTCAAGAGGTATACACCAATTATGAACAAACCGAACTAAGAGAAAAAGAGAATCTGGACTTTAAGCTGGTAAAAGAAAGACCGGAGGGAGAGTTCTTTGTAGAAACCGACACCTTGCGATTGAAACAAATCCTGAACAACTTACTGAGTAATGCATTCAAATTTACAGATAAAGGAAACATTTATTTGGGCTATCAACAAATAAAAGAAAACGGTCGGGATTTTCTTCTATTTTTCGTGAAGGATACAGGTATTGGGCTTAGCCAGGAACAAAAAAACCAGGTTTTCAGCAGGTTTAATAAAATACAGAGCAATGTTAAAAAGCTCTACAGGGGAGCCGGATTAGGATTGAGTATAACCAAGACCCTGGTAGAAGAACTTGGAGGAAAAATCTGGGTTGAATCTGAGGTTGAAAAAGGAACCAGCTTCTATTTCACAATTCCTTATAAGGAGGCTGGTACTGGTAAAGCAGAAAAAGCAGACCCAACAAAAAAGATACAATACAATTGGGAGAACAAAAAAATCTTAATTGTTGAAGATGAGGAGAGCAATATCAGGATGATTGAGATGCTGCTTAAGAAAACAAAAGCAGAATTGTTATTCGCCAGAGACGGAATAGAGGCACTGGAGACTTGCAAAAAAGAAAAAGACATAGACACTATTCTTATGGATGTTAAGATGCCTAACATGGATGGTATTACAGCCACGATGAAATTAAAGGATATGCATCCCAACATGCCTGTCATCATTTTCTCGGCATTTGCCATGGAAGAAGACAGGGAAAAAGCACTTGAGGCAGGAGCCAAAGACTTTGTTGCAAAACCCATAAAATCAACGGAGCTTTTGGAAACCATTTCTAAACACATCCAATAAGCAAAGAAGGTATAATAAGACAGCCAACTTTCTGAAAAAGAATACAATTATTTAATCCGAATAGTTATTAAATTCAATAAGTATTTATAATTTTACGGGCTTTTTAGAATAACCTGTTAAACATTCGCATTATGGTAAATAAGTTGAATATAAATGTTCGTTCAGAAATTGGCGAATTGGAAGGGGTAATTTTACACACCCCGGGCAGTGAAGTTGAAAACATGACACCAAAAAATGCCGAAAGAGCATTGTATAGTGACATTCTTAACCTGTCAGTTGCAAAAAAAGAGTATTCCCAGTTAAGCGAGGTTCTTTCAAAGCTCACCCATACTTTTCAGGTGAAGGATTTGCTATCGGATATTCTAAAAAATGAGAAGGTAAAAGAAACTTTAATCAAGAAAATCTGCGACAACGAAGCGAAATGTAGTATTAGCGATTACCTGTCAACTCTTCCAGTAAAAAAATTAGCCGATCAGTTAATTGAAGGAGTTATTGAAGAAAAAAACACCTTAACCAGATACTTAAATAAAGAGCGTTACTCTTTAAGACCCTTGCATAACTTCTTCTACACCCGTGATGCTGCCATGTCGGTGCTGGATGATGTATTAATTGGCAGAATGGCTAATGCTGTAAGAGAAAGGGAATCCCTGATCATGGAGGCAATCTTTGATTATCATGAGCAATTCATTACAAAAACAGTAAATCCGCTCAACAGCCCAAATTTTAGCCAATCAACATCTATTGAAGGTGGCGATGTTTTGGTTGCACGTGATGATATTTTATGTATTGGGACCGGAACCCGAACCACATCACAGGGTATAGATTTTATCCTGGAACGGTTAAGGGCCCAAAAGGAAAAAAAACGTCATATCCTGGTTCAGGAACTACCCAGCCAACCAGAATCTTTTATTCATCTGGACATGGTTTTTACCTTCCTGGACAAGAATCAATGTATGGTATATGAGCCATTAATCCTTAAAACAAATAAGTACCAGACCATTCATATTCAGATAGAAAACGGACAGGTTACTTCAATCAAAGAAGAAGAAAACCTGCTTAAATCGCTTAAAAACCTGGGAATGGACATGCAACCTGTTCTTTGTGGTGGTAAAAAGGACCCATGGATCCAAGAGCGAGAACAATGGCACAGTGGCGCAAACTTCTTTGCCTTAGGACCGGGAAAAGTTATCGGTTACGAGCGAAATATTTATACCATTGAGGAGATGAATAAAAATGGCTATGAAATCCTTAAGGCCAAAGATATCATCTCTGGCAAAACAGATCCAAAGGCATATAAAAAATATGTCATCACACTGGAAGGTTCTGAATTACCGCGTGGTGGTGGAGGAGCAAGATGCATGACCATGCCTGTTCGAAGAAAGCCCATTAAATGGTAAATACCTAATAGAATAAACAACAAAAGAGAGCCGGAATAAAATTCCGGATCTCTTTTGCATCGTAACGTTTATCTCATTTAAACCAATTCTTTCACCTTATCAGCAGCTTCCTGCAAGGTAATCGCCGAAAAAACTTTCAAACCTGAATCATCAATCAATTTTTTTCCTTCTTCGGCATTCGTTCCCTGCAATCTTACAATAACAGGAATATCAATAGATCCTATGGCTCTGTATGCATCCACAACGCCTTGGGCAACACGATCACATCGTACAATCCCCCCAAAAATATCGATTAGAATGGCCTTTACATTGGGGTCTTTCAGAATGATCCTAAAACCGGCTTC
>CAYVSF010000019.1:0-14282 GCA_964453775.1 uncultured Bacteroidales bacterium | reverse complement strand
TCCAGATCCAAAATTCTATTGGTGAGGTTTTGCCTTAATGCCAAAATTGCTCTACGGCCAAAGTCCTTCAATTTAACTTCGTCTGTAACTTCTTCACCTACTTCATAGTCCTCATCAATGTTTTTTGCCTTGGACAAAGTAATTTGTGTGTTCTCATCTTCCAGCTCGTTGTCTTCAACAACTTCCCTGTTTCTCCAAATCTCAAAGTCACCTTTATCAATATTAATGATGATGTCAAAATTTTCCGCTGATCCGAAGTTTTTTTCAAGCAGGTTCTTGAATACATCTTCAAGAACTGTCATCATGGTGGCGCGGTCAATGTTCTTCAGCTCTTTAAATTCTGAAAAGGTGTCAATTAAGTTCAGATTTTCCATCTTCTATATAATTTAATTCTTTATTACTAAAAGGATAATTTGGGCTTTGTAGCATTGATCATGGAAAAATCAATATTCAAATTTTCCCTTACTGTTTCTTTTTTCTTTTTTCCTTCCTTCTTCACTTGTTTCTCAACCTCAATTTCAATACCCCGGTCACTAATATTCAATAGTGTTCCCTGATATTTTTTTCCATCTTTAGCCAATACCTGCACTTCTTTGTTGAGGTACTTTTTGTATTGCTCAGGTACTTTAAATTCAGAAGTTAAACCGGGCGTCGAAACTTCCAGTTCAAAATCCTCCTGATCACGATCCAGGCTCTTCTCTATTCGCCTGCTTACCTCTACACAATCATCAATTGTAATACCATCCATACTGTCAATATAAACTGCAATGCGGTTGTCCTTGCTAATCTTTAAGTCCACCAGGAAGGCTTTTTTTTCTTCCAAAATGGGCTCGATAATTTTATGTATATCCTGTTTCTGAATCATAATTTTCCAGCTAACAAAATAGGGGACTCCGGTCCCCTAGGCTTCAGCACTAATTCGTTTACAGCCGCAAAAGTAAATATTAATCTTGTAATCGCAAAATTATTGTGCTGAAAATTAGGGGATTTTGACGAAAAGATAGTAATTTTCTAAAATATTATCATAAAGAGCTTTATGGGCTGTTTTATTGAATAAAGACAAGTGGTTCCAGTCGGTTTTGTTTAGCGGGATGTTAAGAACTTACCCCTTTAGAATGAAAAATGTACCTTTGTGGATGAATTAATCTTAAAGCTTTGACAATACAGAAAAAACGTAAAATAATTAATGATCCGGTTTATGGTTTTATTAATCTTCCGGATGGCTTTCTTTTTGAGATTATTGAGCACCCCTATTTGCAGCGCTTAAGGAGGATAAAACAATTGGGGCTGGCAGAGAATGTGTATCCGGGAGCTGTTCATACCCGTTTTCAGCATACACTTGGCGCTGCTCATTTGATGGGACTGGGCATAGATGTGTTACGTTCAAAAGGGCATTCCATTAGCAGGGAAGAGGAAGAGGCTGCTTCTTTGGCTATTTTATTACACGATATCGGGCATAGCCCTTACTCTCACAGTCTTGAGAAGATTATTCTCGCATCATTTTCGCATGAAGACCTGTCTGAAATGTTCATGCGAAAATTTAATCGCCTGTATCCTGGACGGATGGATTTAGCATTGGCAATATTTAGGAATCAGCATGAAAAAAGCTTTTTGCATCAGCTTGTTTCAAGTCAGCTGGATGTGGATCGACTCGATTATTTAAAAAGAGACAGTTTTTATACGGGCGTATCTGAAGGAGTTATAGGATCAGACAGAATCATTAAAATGATGAATGTAGTGGATGATACCCTGGTAATTGAAGCCAAAGGAATCTATTCAATTGAGAAGTTTCTGATAGCACGTTGGCTGATGTACTGGCAGGTTTATCTGCACAAGACTGTAGTTGGAACCGAACAACTGCTCCTGAAAATTATTCGTCGGGTGAAGGAACTAATCAGCCTTGGAAAGGATTTGTACTTAACACCTTTATTGCATTTTTTCTTCAGGGAAGAAATCCCTGATGATGAAGACAAGCTGGTAGAATGTTTTGCTGCCCTGGACGATAGTGATATTTTGGTTTGTATTAAAGAATGGATCAAAGATGATGACAGGGTTCTTAGCGATTTAGCCTATAGATTTATTCATCGCAAGCTGCTTGCGATTAAGATTCAGAATGAACCTTTTGAAAAAGAACTGGTGGAAGAAAAGCGAGAAAAATTGAAAAGTAGAGGGGAATATGAAGAAAGCGAACTTGATTATTTTGTTTTCACGGGGAGTATTAGCAATAATGCTTATAGCCCTGTAGATGAGCGAATTCAGATTCTCTACAAGGATGGAAATCTTAAAGATATTGCAGATGCATCTGACATGCTTGATATCTCGGTTTTGTCGAAAGTGGTGAAGAAATATTTTTTATGTTATCCCAAAGAAATCGATTAAAATACTATTTTTGCGAACTAAAATACATAGCAAATGGAATTTACAGCAGAAATTATTGCTAACTTTCTAAAGGGCGAGATTGAGGGAGATGCTCAGGTAGTTGTTTCCGGAGTCTCAAAAATTGAAGAAGGTCAAAAAGGAACCCTTGCCTTCTTATCCAATCCGAAATATACCAAATATATATACGATACAAAAGCTTCTATCGTTCTTGTAAACCGGGATCTTGCACTGGAAAAAGAAGTACCTGCCACCTTAATAAAAGTGGATAATGCTTATGAAGCGTTTGCCAGCCTGCTACAATTGGTAGAAGAAGCCAGAAAGCCCAAAGCAGGAATAGAGGAAATGTCCTTTATTTCAGGAAAAGCAGCAGTGGGAAAAGACGTTTACATTGCAGCTTTTGCCTACATATCTGATAATGCAAAGATTGGTGACAATGTACGTATCTATCCCAATACGTTTATTGGAGAAAATGTGGTGATTGGTGATGGTACAGTCATTCATTCCGGAGTAAAAGTGTATCATGATTGTGTAATAGGGAAAGAATGTACCCTACATGCCGGCTGTGTAATTGGTGCTGACGGATTTGGCTTTGCCCCGCAATCGGACAACAATTATAAGAAGATACCGCAAATTGGAAATGCGATACTTGAAGATTATGTTGAGATTGGAGCTAATGCAACAGTCGACCGGGCAACTATGGGCTCAACTATTATCAGAAAAGGGGTGAAATTGGATAACCTGAACCACGTGGGACATAATGTTGAGATTGGCGAGAATACAGTTATGGCTGCCCAGGGTGGTATAGCTGGTTCCACGAAGGTGGGGAAAAATTGCATGTTTGGTGGTCAGGTAGGGATTGCCCCGCATTGCAAGATTGCAGATGGTGTAAAAGCAGCAGCTCAATCCGGTATTGCATCCAGCCTGAAAAAAGAGGGCCAAATTGTGATGGGTGCCCCGGCATATGAAATAGGTCCCTATCAGAAGTCCTATATTTTATTTAAGAAACTCCCCGATTTATATAAAAAATTGGGTGCGCTGGAAAAAGAGGTGGAGAGATTAAAAGGAGGCGCAAAGGATTAATTCCGTTAATCCCTTTGGCGTTTCGATTTGGAAGATTTTTGTATCTTGGTGATGTTTTTTCATCACCTGGATAAAATTAAAACATAAAATATGTCAGATAAACAGAGAACCATAAAGAAATCCGTAACTCTAAGCGGGAAAGGTTTGCATACCGGATATGCTGTGGATTTAACCTTTCAGCCTGCACCCGAGAATCATGGGATCAAATTTCAAAGGATTGATTTGGATGAGCGTCCGATAATACCTGCCACTGTTGATAAGGTTGTTGATACTTCGAGAGGTACTACACTTGAGGAGCGGGGGGTAAAAGTACATACCATTGAACACGTGATGGCATCGCTGGTTGGTTTAGGTATCGATAATGTGTTGTTGGAGGTGAGCGGTCCCGAAATGCCTATTATGGATGGTAGTTCCATGCTTATCGTAGAAGCCCTGAAAAAGGCCGGTGTTGTTGAACAGGAAGCAGAACGCGACTATTATTATATCAAGGAACCAACAGCCTACCGGGATCCACAAAATGGCATTGAACTCATTGCCTATCCCGATGATGGTTTTTCGATTAATGTATTGATCGATTACGATTCGAAAGTATTAGGGAACCAGTATGCTTATTATGATACAAATACTGATTTTGAAAAAGAGATAGCGCCCTGTCGTACTTTTGTGTTCTTTCATGAACTGGAATTCCTGCGCAAAAACAACCTGATTAAAGGCGGTGATTTGGCGAATGCCATTGTGATTATGGAGAAACAGGTAAAGCAGGAAGAACTGGATCGCATGGCTGATCTATTTGATAAACCGCATGTGAAAGTGAAGCCCGAAGGGATTCTTAGCAATATTGATTTACGGTTTGGCAATGAACCGGCAAGGCATAAACTTCTTGATATTATGGGCGATTTGGCCCTTGTAGGAAAGCCTATTAAAGGAAGAATATTAGCGATGCGCCCCGGGCACTATGCCAATACACAGTTTGCCGGAATTGTTAAAGATCTTATTAAAAAAGAAACGACGCGTGTTGATGTTCCCGACTATGATCCCAATCAGGAACCGGTTTTCGATATCAACCAAATCAAGCAGATGCTACCTCATCGTCCGCCATTTTTATTGGTAGATAAAATTGTTGAAATGGAGGATAAGCATGTGGTAGGTGTGAAGAATGTAACCATGAATGAAGGGTTCTTTGTGGGTCACTTCCCAGAAGAGCCTGTGATGCCGGGCGTTTTGCAAGTAGAAGCAATGGCCCAGGTAGGAGGATTGCTGATTCTTAATATGGTAGATGAGCCAGAGAAGTACACCACCTATTTTCTTAGGATCGATAAAGTGCGTTTTAAGCGTAAGGTTATACCGGGCGACACCCTTATATTCAGACTTTCATTGACAGCACCTTTTAGACGGGGAATTGCCATTATGATGGGGCAGGGCTTCGTAGGAGACAACCTGGTAATTGAAGGAGAGTTAATGGCACAGGTAGTAAAAAACAAATAAAATAATAGCAGAGAGCGATGAGTAATTCTTTATCTGTAATCCATCCCGAGGCGAAAATTGGAAAAAATGTAATCATAGAACCCTTTGTTACCATAGCAAAAGATGTGGAAATTGGGGATGGAACCTGGATTGGGCCAAATGTCACGATTATGGATGGTGCCCGTATTGGTAAAAATTGTAAAATTTTCCCGGGGGCAGTTGTTTCGGCTATTCCCCAGGACCTTAAATTTAAAGGCGAAGTTACAACAGCTGAAATTGGCGATAATACAACGCTTAGAGAATGTGTAACAGTAAACCGCGGAACGGTTTCGAAGGGCAAAACAGTAGTGGGGAATAATTGTCTTTTAATGGCTTATGTTCATGTTGGCCACGATAGTTTTCTGGGAAATAATATTATTATATCCAATAGCACAAATGTGGCCGGTGAAATAGTCATCGATGATTTTGCTGTGATCAGTGGAGATGTGCAGATTCACCAGTTTGTTCATATCGGTGGACATGTAATGATTTCCGGAGGATCGCTTGTGAGAAAGGATGTACCCCCTTACGTAACCGTAGCGCATGAGCCCCTTGCTTATGTGGGAGTGAATTCTATCGGATTGAGACGTAGAGGGTTTTCCAACGAAATCATTTCACAGATACAGGACGTTTACCGTGAAGTTTTTGTAAAGGAACAGAATGTGAGTCAGGCTTTAAAGAATATTAAAGACATGCACCCTCAATCTTCGGAGCGAGACTGTATTGTTGATTTCGTAGAAAATTCACAGCGAGGGATTATTAGAGGATATAATGGTGCCTAAGAATTATATTTCAGATAAAAAAAATGACGCCGTAAACCAGCGTCATTTTTTTTATGGTATAATTCAGTCTTTATCTAATTATGTTTCCACCCCTGGGCTTTAAGTTGAATGAGATTGCCACTTTGGGAAAGCATGTTCATTTCTTCGGGATTATTCACAATTTGTCCGATGGGATGAATGTCCTCGTGTTCTTCAACAATCGATAGCTTATCAGAAGGAATAGTAAAAAGAAGTTCGTAGTCTTCCCCTCCATTGAGTGCCGCCATCGCAGGTTCCATATTCAATTCTTTTGCCATCGCTCCGGTTTCCTTGTCAATGGGTAATTTTTCCTGGGATATTTTACAGCCTTTGTTCGACTGTTTGCAAATATGAAATAGTTCTGATGATAAGCCATCGCTGATATCCATCATGGCATTGGGTTTTAAATTTACCTCTTTGAACCAGTTGATGATGTCTTTCCTTGCTTCAGGTTTGAGCTGCCTCTCCAGAATATATTCATAATTGTCGAGACGCGGCTGCGCACCGGAGGATTTGAAAATTTCTTTTTCGCGTTCCAGCAACTGAAGCCCCATGTATGCAGCTCCCAGGTTTCCGGTTACACAAATAATGTCGTTTTCTTGTGCTGCATTCCTGTAGCAAAGCTCTTTTTCTTTTGCTTCACCTATTGCTGTAATGGATATGGCCATCCCGGTAAGTGATGAACTGGTATCCCCACCCACCAAATCAACTTCGTATTTTTCGCATGCCAGCCGTATCCCTTCGTAGATTTCTTCCACATCTTCAACAGCAAATCTGCTGGAAAGGGCTATCGATACAGTTATCTGCTTTGGGAGCGCGTTCATGGAATAAATGTCAGAAATATTTACTATTACAGCTTTGTAGCCCAGATGCTTTAATGGGGTATACATTAAATCGAAATGAATACCTTCCATAAGCAAATCGGTACTTACTACCGAGCATTTCTCACCATAGCTGATAATAGCAGCATCATCTCCAACTCCCTTGAGTGTGCTGTCCCATTTGCTCTTTAGATCTTTGGTGAGCTTATCTATTAATCCAAATTCTCCGATTTCTCCTATGTCTGTGCGTTTCTTTTTTTCTTGATTCATGGCTGTATTTGAACTCCTTTTTTGCGTTTTAAAATCTATTAGAAATATGATTTATATTACTTTAATTCTAGAAACAAACGGCTTGTTTTATTGTTAGAAATATTAAATTTGCAGCTTGTTATTATTTAGAATTGTTCTATTTAATTACTTGAATTGCTTCAATTATTATTATTTTTGCAAAGTTATGGAAAAAGAACAAGATAAAATATTAAATGAAGTTACCCAGGGCGAATACAAGTATGGTTTTTATACCGATATAGAGGCCGATTCTATTCCGAAGGGCTTGAATGAGGATGTGATTCGAATGATATCTGCTAAAAAGAACGAGCCTGAATTTATGCTTGAGTTTCGTCTAAAAGCCTACCGGCATTGGCAAACAATGAAGCGGCCGGAATGGGCTCACCTCGAAATACCGGAAATTAATTACCAGGATATCGTATACTATTCAGCTCCCAAGCAAAAAGCCAACGGGCCTAAATCGATAGATGAAGTGGATCCCGAGTTGCGGGAAACCTTTGACAAATTGGGGATACCTTTGGATGAGCAGAAGCGTTTGGCAGGTGTGGCAGTAGATGCCGTGATGGATAGTGTTTCGGTGAAAACCACTTTTAAGGAAACACTTGCTGAACTGGGAATTATTTTTTGCTCTTTCAGTGAAGCTGTGCAAGAACATCCCGATTTGGTAAAGGAATATATGGGCTCTGTGGTGCCTTACACAGATAATTATTTTGCAGCACTTAATTCGGCTGTATTTAGCGATGGTAGTTTTTGCTACATTCCAAAAGGGGTAAAATGTCCCATGGAATTATCAACGTATTTCCGGATTAATGCAGCGAACACAGGTCAGTTCGAGAGAACCCTGATAGTAGCTGAGGACGACAGCTATGTTAGTTACCTGGAAGGTTGTACCGCTCCCCAGCGTGATGAGAACCAGTTGCACGCAGCAATTGTCGAAATAGTTGCAAAGGATAATGCTTATGTGAAATACTCCACGGTACAAAATTGGTATCCCGGTGATAAAGATGGAAAGGGTGGAATTTATAACTTTGTTACGAAACGGGGGATTGCTAAAGGAGTTAACAGCAAAATTAGTTGGACACAAGTGGAAACAGGTTCAGCCATTACCTGGAAATACCCCAGTTGCATCCTGATGGGAGATAACTCAGTCGGGGAATTTTATTCAGTAGCAGTTACTAATAATCATCAGCAGGCCGATACCGGAACAAAGATGATACATATTGGGAAAAATTCGAAAAGCACGATCGTATCGAAAGGTATTTCAGCAGGGGAAAGTCAGAATTCCTATCGTGGCTTGGTGAAGGTGACCAAAAATGCACAGAATAGCCGTAATTTTTCCCAGTGCGATTCTCTTTTGCTGGGCGATAGATGCGGAGCGCATACCTTTCCCTATTTGGAAGTGGATAATAAGGAAAGTATTGTGGAACACGAGGCAACCACCTCCAAGATTGGCGAAGATCAAATTTTTTATTGCAATCAACGGGGAATTGCTACAGAAGATGCCATTGGTTTGATAGTAAATGGATATGCAAAAGAAGTATTAAATAAGCTGCCCATGGAATTTGCAGTAGAAGCTCAAAAGCTGCTGCAAATAAGCCTGGAAGGTAGTGTAGGATAAAATCAGAGTATAAAAGTAAAAGCAAATACAATCATGTTATCAATAAAAGATTTACACGCATCCATCGAAGGAAACGAGATATTGAAAGGGATTAATCTTGAAGTAAAACCCGGCGAGGTTCATGCTATCATGGGACCTAATGGATCGGGGAAAAGCACATTGGCGTCTGTTTTAGCCGGTCGCGACCTTTTCGATGTTACGCATGGTACAATTACTTATGATGGAGAGGATTTGTTTGAAATGGAACCGGAAGAAAGAGCCCATAAAGGAATGTTTCTTGGATTTCAATATCCCATAGAAATTCCGGGTGTGAGTATGGTAAATTTCATGAAAACAGCTGTGAATGAACATCGAAAATTCAGGGGGCAGGATCCTATCTCCTCTTCCGACTTTTTGAAAATGATGCGCGAGAAGAAAAAATTGGTAGAGTTGGATTCCAATCTAACCAATCGCTCTGTGAACGAGGGATTCTCTGGAGGTGAGAAAAAGAGGAATGAGATTTTCCAGATGGCTATGCTGGAACCCCGCTTATCCATTTTGGATGAAACAGATTCCGGATTGGATATTGATGCGCTACGTGTCGTTGCAAATGGCGTGAATAAGTTGAAAACATCAGAAAATGCTACCATTGTTATTACCCACTACCAGCGTCTTCTGGATTATATCATTCCTGATTATGTACATGTGCTGTACAATGGTAAGATTATGAAATCCGGCGATAAAGATTTAGCTCTTATGCTTGAGGAAAGAGGCTATGATTGGTTGAAGAAAGAATCAATGGCTTAATCCATTTAAAAAACCGATTACTATGAGTGTGGAAATAGAAAATAGCGTAGAAAAACAATACATCGATCTTTTTAAAGATAACCTGGATGTTTTAAAGAATGGGGCTCCGGAGTTCATTGTAGACCAGCGGATGAAGGGGTTTGAATACTTTAAAAAACTGGGCATTCCGGATAAAAAGGACGAAGAGTACAAGTATACCGATCTGAAGCAGACATTTGGAAATGGATATAACACCTATCTTACACCCAAGGATATTTCGTTTAATGTGGATGACATTTTCAAATGTGATGTGCCTGAATTGGACACCCATGTTATTTTGTTGCTGAATGGCTGGTATTACGATCGTGAAGAGCAGTTGAAAGAACTGCCGGGCGGAGCTGTCGTTGGAAGTTTTGCCAGGGCGGCCCGGGAGTATCCTGATTTGGTGGCCAAACATTTTGCCAATTATGCCGATATGAGCAAAGAAGGTTTGGTTGCTTTGAATACAGCTTTTGTGAGGGATGGGGTGTTTATATGTTCCAAAAGGGAAAGTGTTGGAGAAGCCTATTCAGATAATTAATCTTCTTATGGATGAACAGGACGGTATGACACAACACAGGAATTTGTTCATTTTGGAAGAAAATAGTGAAGCGGAAGTTATTGTTTGTGATCATACCTTATCGACATCAAATTTCCTGACGAACTCTGTTAGTGAGTTTTTTATCGATAAAAATGCGCACTTTGATTTTGTGCGCATACAAAATGAGCATAATGGTTCAAAGCAGGTCTCGCATCTTTTCTTTCACCAGGAAAGAGACAGCCGTGTCACCGCAAATACCATATCCCTTCATGGAGGCTTAATTCGGAATAATGTTTATGCACGACTCGATGATGAAGGCTGTGAAAACAATACTTACGGACTCTACTTAACGGATAAAGGCCAGCATATCGATAATTTTGTATTTATGGATCATGCAAAACCACATTGCCTGAGCAATCAGTTGTTTAAAGGAGTGCTGGATGATTTTGCAACCGGCGCTTTCAATGGGAAAGTTTTGGTACGACAGGATGCCCAGAAAACAGAAGCTTATCAGGCGAATAATAATATCTTGCTGACGGATGATGCCGATATGAATACAAAACCCCAGCTCGAGATATATGCAGATGATGTGAAGTGTAGTCATGGAGCAACCGTTGGACAGTTGGATGAAAGTGCCTTGTTCTATTTGAGATCCCGAGGAATAGAGAAAAGAGAAGCAAGGCTTTTGTTAATGTATGCTTTTGCCCATGAGGTAATTGACAAAATAAAGGTACTCCCTTTACAGGAACGAATTCATGAATTGGTGGCCAAACGTTTAAGGGGGGAATTATCGCGTTGCAATTTCTGTCAAATGAATTGCCACTGATCCATAAAACCAACTACCTAATGTTTGATATTCAAAAAATTCGAGACGATTTTCCAATCCTTCACCGGAAGGTTTATGACAAGGATTTGATCTATTTTGATAACGCTGCTACCACCCAAAAGCCACAATCGGTTATTGATGCTGTTACGGAAGTCTATGAATTTCAAAACAGCAATATCCACAGGGGGGTGCACTATTTGAGTGAACAACTCACCGATAGTTTTGAAAAAGCAAGGAAAACTACCCGGGAGTTTATAAATGCAAAATCGGAAAAGGAAATTATTTTCACAGCTGGAACAACCGCATCCATAAATCTCCTGGCATTTTCTTTTGGCGAAAAAATTATAAAGACAGGAGACGAAATTCTGATTACCGCTTTGGAGCATCATGCCAACATTGTTCCCTGGCAAATGCTTTGCGAGCGAAAAGGAGCTGTCCTAAAAGTAGCTCCAGTGAATGATAAAGGAGAGTTGCTCTTTGAAGAATATCAGAAACTTTTATCCGAAAAGACACGGCTGGTTGGTGTTACACATATTTCGAATGCACTGGGTATTATTAATGATGTAAAAGCGATCATTGATGAAGCGCATGAGAGGGATATTCCTGTTTTGATAGATGGTGCGCAGAGTGTTCAACATACACATGTGGATGTGCAGGCACTGAATTGCGAATTTTTTGTATTTAGCGGGCATAAACTTTACGGGCCAACCGGAATTGGAGTCCTCTACGGTAAAGAGGAGTGGCTTGAAAAGTTGCCACCCTACCAAACTGGTGGAGAGATGATTCACAAAGTAACTTTTGAGAAAACAACCTTCAATGAATTGCCTTTTAAATTTGAAGCCGGTACACCAAATTATACAGGTGCTATAGGAATGGCAGAGGCAATAAATTATGTGTCTGAGCTCGGAATTGAAGATATTGCTGCCTGCGAGCATCAGTTGCTGGAATATGGAACCAAAAGAATGCAGGAAATTGATGGCTTACAAATCATTGGCACAGCAGAAAAAAAAGCCAGCGTTATTTCCTTTGTTATGGAGGGGGTTCATCATTATGATGCCGGTATGATACTGGACAAACTTGGAATTGCAGTTAGAACTGGTCACCATTGTGCCGAGCCAGTTATGACGCGTTTTGGGATAGAAGGAACAATAAGAGCTTCCTTTGCGTTTTATAATACAAAGGAAGAAATAGATACATTAATTGATGGCCTGCAGCGGGTAAAGACGATGTTAGGCTAATCTTTTAATCAGAAAGGGATATCATGAGCATTAAAGAAAAACAAGAAGAAATAATTGAAGAGTTTTCAGTCTTTGACGATTGGATGGATAAATATAATTATCTAATCGAACTGGGGAATGATCTTCCTGATATGGAAGAACAATATAAAACCCAGAAGAACCTTATTGAGGGATGCCAATCGAAAGTTTGGCTAAATGCCGATATGGAAGATGGGAAGCTAAAATTTTCAGCCGATAGCGATGCGATTATTACAAAAGGAATTATTGCGCTGTTGGTACGGGTTTTGAACAATGAGACCCCCGAAGATGTATTGAATACAGATTTGTATTTTATTAATGAAATAGGCCTGCAGCAGAACTTGTCTCCAACACGTTCAAATGGGTTGTTGGCTATGGTAAAACAGATGAAGTTGTATGCGATGGCATTTAATGCCAAAAAGCAAAAAGAAAACTAGGAGGTAGTTATGGCAGAGGATAATGATTTTTTGGCTCTTGAAGCTGCAATCATGAAGAATCTTAAAACAGTTTACGATCCAGAGATTCCTGTAAATATTTATGACCTGGGTTTGATCTATAGTATCGACGTGGATGATGATAACAAAGTGGAAGTAAGAATGACGTTAACCGCGCCCAATTGCCCTATGGCAGATGATTTATTGCGCGAAGTACATGAAAAAGTAAATGCAACAGAGGGTGTAAAGGAGGCGAATGTCAAACTGGTTTTTGATCCACCCTGGGACAAGAGTATGATGTCGGAAGAAGCGATGCTTGAATTGGGCTTGCTTTAACCGCCAGTTTTAAGATATTAAATTCCCCCTGAAGTTTTTCAGGGGTTTTTTTATGGCGTTTCTCAAATAGTTATGGAATAGAAATTTCTTTGTACTTTTGACGGGTTAAGGCTTGTTTATGCAGGAGTTGTGTATAAAAATAAAAGAAGAAGCTAAAAGGCTGGGCTTTATTGATGCAGGAATTTCGAAAGCTACTTTACTTGAAGAGGAGCGCGAATATCTACGCAAATGGCTGGAAGCTGAGCAGCATGCCAGCATGGGTTATATGGCCAATCATTTTCAAAAACGGACCGATCCACGATTCCTGGTGGAAGATGCTCGTTCGGTAATTTCTGTATTGATGCCTTATCGATCCTCTAAGGATCAAAAAGATAAAAGCTATTTTATCTCGAAATATGCTTTTGGAAAAGATTACCATCGGGTTTTTAAGGACCGGCTTTTTCAACTCTTCGATTTTGTCAAAAAGTTAGCGCCGGAAACGAAAGGCCGGGTTTTTGTCGATACGGCGCCGGTGATGGATAAGGTTTGGGCAGCTCGCTCTGGTTTGGGATGGATGGGGAAGAACACGAATCTTTTGAGCAAAAAATTTGGATCTTTCTTCTTTGTGGGCGAATTAATTGTTAATCTTGAACTTGAGGCGGATGAGCCGGTGGCAGACCATTGTGGAAATTGCACGCGTTGTGTTGATGCCTGTCCCACGAATGCACTTGAACCATACAGGCTTGATGCAGGTAAGTGCATCTCCTATT
This sequence comes from uncultured Bacteroidales bacterium, assembly GCA_964453775.1. GTDB lineage: Bacteria > Bacteroidota > Bacteroidia > Bacteroidales > UBA12077 > CAYVSF01. The sequence goes on along the minus strand of CAYVSF010000019.1, from coordinate 847 downwards.
TAACCATAGAACATAAAGGTGAAATTCCCGATGAATTTAAGGGTTTCTGGGAAAAATGGATCTTTGGTTGCGATATATGTCAGGATGTCTGCCCATGGAATCAGAAAACAAAGATAACAGCAGATCTGGAACTAAAGCCTTATGAGTCGCTTTTAGCGATGAGGAAAAAGGACTGGGAGGAATTAACGCCCGAAAAGTTTAAAGCCTTATTTAAAGGGACAGCATTAGAACGTGCCGGATATGAGGGCATTATGCGAAACATTCATTTTTTAAATATTCAAGAAAAATAATCATGGTATCCTGGTTAAAAAATTTTATTAAATCCCGGTTTTATATTTTGAAAGTGCGAAATCGCTTTAACGCAAGCACTCAAATCGCTTTGCGATCCATTTATCATCAGTACAGGGAAATGGCAAAGAATAAAGAGGTTCCACCACTGCGAGAGACCGGATTTCGTGTCTTCTCTCAATTCGAGGAGGATGGATTGCTTCTTTTTATTTTTGCGATGATTGGAACAGCAAGCGAACGGTTCATTGAAATTGGGGCAAATGATGGAATCAACAGCAATTGCGCCAATTTAGCCATCAATTTTGGCTGGCATGGTTTGTTCGTAGATGCAGATAAACAAGCCATAAAACGGGGAATGCGATTTTATCAGAAATATCCTGATCCCTATCATTATCCACCAAAGTTTGTTTGTGCCTCGGTAAGCCGGGAGAGTATTAATGGTATTCTAAAAGATGCCGGATTTGAAGGATCTATAGATTTGCTTTCGATCGATATTGATGGGAATGATTACTGGATTTGGGATGCTATTACAGTTGTTCAGCCAAGGGTTGTCATTATT
>CAYVSF010000018.1:7978-14486 GCA_964453775.1 uncultured Bacteroidales bacterium | reverse complement strand
TTTGATGAGCACAGATCCGGTGAGTATGGTTGCAGAAAAGCATCAGGATTTAGATAGGCTGGCGCACGAGCTGGGTTGTCCGCTAAAGGCTCCTTTTATGACGCTTGCTTTTATGTCTCTGCTGGTTATCCCGGAACTAAAAATTGGTGATGCCGGTTTGTTTGATGTGAATCAATTTCAATATATCACTCTTTTTTCTGAATGAACTATGGCAATTCATCCCCAGACACAAGAAATAAAAGAGCAACTGGCACTTCTGCCATCTAAACCCGGAGTGTATCAGTATTTCAATGAAAAGGACGAAATTATCTATGTAGGAAAGGCAAAGAATCTTAAAAAAAGAGTGTCATCCTATTTTCAAAAAGAACATTATGAGAGTGCGAAAATACGGGTAATGGTTTCCAAAATCCGTCGTCTGGAATATATTGTCGTGGAAACAGAATCGGATGCTTTATTGCTTGAGAACAATTTGATAAAGAAATATCAACCCCGATACAATGTTCTGCTGAAGGATGATAAAACCTTTCCCTGGATTTGCATTAAGAATGAACCTTTTCCACGGGTTTTTTCCACACGGAAAATAGTTAAAGACGGATCGCAGTATTATGGGCCTTACACTTCTGCCCATATGGTACGTGTACTAATCGATTTAATTCGACAACTCTATCCATTGCGGACATGCAATTATAACCTTACCAGGGAAAACATCGAGCAGGGAAAATTCAAAGCCTGTCTGGAGTATCATATTGGAAATTGCAAAGCCCCTTGCGAGGGAAAACAAAGTGTTGAGGATTATCAGAAAGCCATTGAAAACATACAAAAAATACTGAAAGGCAACATACAGGAAGTTATTACTTATTTAAAAACTTTAATGAAAGAATATTCGGAATCTTATGCTTTTGAGGAGGCAGAGCAAATTCGGCAGAAGCTGGAATTACTGGAGAGGTTTAAAAGTAAGTCCACAGTAGTAAGTGCAAGCATGAAGGATGCCGATGTATTTAGTATTTTGGATGACAAAACAGTAGCCTTTGTGAATTTCATTAAAGTGGTAGACGGAAGAATTGTGCAGGCCCACACTGTTGAACTTAAGAAGCGACTGTCAGAAACCAAAGAGCAATTGCTGGAAACGGCAGTGATTGAAATACGAGAGCGTTTACACAGCCATGCTCCGGAAGTTATTTTACCTATCCGTCCCGAGTTTGATCTACCCGGTGTAAAGGTGGTGGTTCCCCAAAAAGGCGATAAGAAGAAGCTGTTGGAACTTTCTCAAAGAAATTTGCATTACTATCGATTGGAAAAAAAGAAGAAAGCAGCTCAAAAGGCAGAAAAGCATTCCTCTAAACGTGTTTTGGAAAAAATCAAAAAAGATTTGAACCTGCCTTCTTTACCTGTTCACATGGAATGCTTCGACAATTCAAACATCCAGGGAACTACTCCCGTAGCAGCCTGTGTGGTCTTTCGAAATGCCAAACCGAAACTATCGGAATACCGCCATTTTCATGTGAAAACGGTCCAGGGCGCCAACGATTATGCATCTATGGAGGAAGTTGTTTATCGCCGGTATAAACGTTTACTTGAAGAAGAGAAAGATTTGCCGCAGTTGGTCATAATCGACGGTGGAAAAGGACAATTGTCTGCTGCCGTGAACGCACTTAAAAGATTAAATATTATTCATAAAATGCAGGTTATCGGGATTGCTAAAAGGCTGGAGGAAATTTTTTTTCCTGGAGATCCCATTCCTGTTTATCTTGATAAAACCAGCGAGAGCCTTAAAGTAATACAGCATATCAGGAATGAAGCCCACCGCTTTGGAATCAGTTTTCATCGAAATGTACGGTCGAAAAATTTTATTGGGAATGAGCTGGAGAAGATTAAGGGTATTGGACAAGGCACCGCAGAAAACCTATATAAAAAATATAAGTCGGTGGAAAAAATCAAGCATCTTTCACTCAAAGAATTAACGGAAACCCTTGGGCAATCTAAGGGGAATAAGGTTTATTTTCATTTTCATCCACGGCAGAAAACCTAATCAAGTCCTACTTTCATAGTGTTTTAATGGGGTTCGTTGATAAATATTTTTGGACAGGCAGTGATTAAACTATTTAGAACACTTATCTTTGCAAAAATTTAAATCACCCTATGCCAGGCACCTATTTCTGGAGACCCGGAGAGGTCCATGATATTTTTAGTACCACAGAATTGACTCAACCACAGGACACGACTGTTCGTACTTCTCCTGTTCAGGACAGCCTTGCAAGTTCTAAAGATAGTGTAAAGAAGGATACAAATGCCGTTACTTCCGGAAGAACCTATAATATCTCTGAGGCTGATAGCATCTTTCGGTCCATGGAGGAAAGGGAAATGCGTATCATGCGCATGCGGGACAGCCTGGCCAATAAACCGGTGCAGGTCTACCGACCACCTGTAAATGTGGATACGACTGAAGTCATGTATGAGCTTTTAGGCGTTACTGAACTTCCCATTTATGAAAGAACCCGGTCAGATGCCTTCACACAGGATTTTTTGCTCAACTTTAAAACCTATGCTCCCAAAAGAAAACCCCGGCAGGAGGAGGTTTTTCTTGAGGATCATAAAACCAGCCAAGCGGAAACGATAGAAACAGTTTTGGCTACAGAAACGCACAGAAAAACCCTGCGTGAAGAAGATTTACCGGCAAGAAGAACCTTCGATTGGGTAACAGTGTTGCTCATTCTAAGTCTGCTTTTAATTGGTTGGGTTCGCTTATTTAATGGAAAATACCTTTCAGCAATTTTCAAATCAGCTTTTGATTATCAGCTGGGATCCACTATTTACAAAGAAAAGAATTCATTAACACAGCGTGCGGCCTTTCTCATGAATGTGATGTTTTACATGAACTGGGGGCTTTTTATTTTTTTATTAATACGCATTAATCCTATTGATGTCCATATCACATCAAGTCATTTGTTTGATTTCCTAATTTATGCAGCAACAGGTTTGGCTTTGTACCTTTGGAGAGGATTAACCTCTTCATTTACAGGCTGGATATTTTTAAAACAAAAAGTTTTTGATGAATATTTTCATCATGCGAACCTGTATATGAAAAACATTGGATTGTTTCTATTCCCTGTGGTAGTGATGCTCCAGTTTATTCCATCTGACAATTTTCTTTGGATTGAGATCACGGGATTGATCATTGTCGTTTTTTTCTATTTGATACAGATAATTAGGTCATTTCAAATTATAGTGAAAAAGAATGTTTCTAAATTGTATATGATTTTGTATCTTTGTGCTTTCGAATTTGCACCATTTTTGATCTTATACAAGTTTTTGATAATAAATTGATATTGTGTGAGTTGTGTAGTGTTGTATTAAATCAAAACCTTATACATGAAAATCAAAAGTATCTTAGTCTCTCAGCCAAAACCGCAGAATGGTAAGTCGCCGTATTTTGATTTAGCTGAAAAGCACAATCTAAAAGTTGATTTTCGCCAGTTTATTCAGGTAGATGAAGTCCCGGCAAAAGAATTCAGGAAAACACGGATTGATATTTTGGAACACACAGCAGTCATTTTTACCAGTCGCACTGCTGCAGATCATTTTTTCCGCATTGCAGAAGAAATGCGTCTAAATATCCCGGATACAATGAAGTATTTTTGTATTTCGGAAGCTACGGCTTTTTATCTTCAGAAGTACATTGTTTACAGGAAACGAAAAATTTTCTATGGGAATGGTAAATTCAGCGATTTGATGAATATCATCAAGAAGCATAAGGATGAAAAATTCCTGGTGCCGCTTTCTGATACCCATAAAGAAGAGATCCCCAAAACCCTCGAGAAGAATAAAATTAACTATACCAAAGCAATTTTATACCGTACGGTGGTTTCAGATCTCAGTGATTTATCGGATATCAAGTATGATATGTTGGTTTTTTACAGTCCATCCGGCATTAAATCTCTTTTTGAAAATTTTCCCGATTTTAAACAGAACGATACCAAAATTGCGGTTTTTGGTCCGAAGACGGCAAAAGCGGTAAAAGATGCCGATTTACGGATTGATGTATCTGCGCCCACAAAAAATGCGCCATCTATGACGATGGCCATCGAGCAATTCATTAAGCAGTAACATGAAAAAAATTGTAAAAAAGGCTGTCTGCTTTGCAGATGGCCTTTTTTGTTATTTCACTGATTTGAGTTCATTTGCTGCAAAAGAAAGCAAGTACTTTAACCGGGATTTCACCTGATTTGGCTATTTTTGCAGAGAGAAATCCTTAAGAAATAATTTCCCGGATATGAATGAAGGTCTTTCCAAAGAGGAACGGTTAAAAAGCCGCAAATTGATTGAAGCGCTATTCTCTGATGGCGAAAGCTTTACGGTATTTCCCTTTCGCTTTATATATATGCTCCCGGGATCCGAAACGATTGGGCAGACTAAAATTGCGTTCAGTGTTTCTAAAAGGAACTTTCCTCATGCTGTTGACAGGAATCTTATTAAACGGCAAATGCGAGAGATTTACCGCATGAATAAATCATATTTAGCAAGCGATCAATTTCCACCTGCAGCTGTAATGATTATCTACAGCGCAAAACAGATGATGCCCTTTGTGCAAATGAAAACGCGTTTTTGTAAAGGCCTGGATCAACTTCGTGAAACTATACAGGAGAAGGTGCAAGGTTAAATTTTGTTAATCCTTTGAGGAAATTCCTGTTCTCTGGGCAGAAATAATTACATTTGTTTGGATGAGATTTTACCAGAGTGCTCCTGAGGACAAACATGTTTAATCTACCAGAAGGGATAGAAAGCATTAAGGAGCTTAATTAACGCTTAAAGAAGAAAAATATGAAGCATTTAAAGAAGATTTCTCTTGTATTGGCAGTTGTTATTGCAGGAGTCATTTTTTTGGGGTTTAAACAAGGCGATGATTTTAAAATTGCCAGGAGTTTGGATATTTATTATAGCCTCTTCCGTGAATTAAATATCTTTTATGTAGATGATACTGATCCGGAAGAGTTGGTTAAAACAAGTATCAATGCCATGCTGGAATCACTTGATCCTTATACCACTTTCATTCCGGAAGAGGATTTGGAAGATTTGAAATTTATGACTACCGGGCAGTATGGGGGAATTGGTGCTGTTATTCGAAAGCAAGGAGATTATGCAGTGATTGCAGAGCCCTACAAAGGCTTTCCCGCCCAAAAATCAGGATTAAGGGCTGGAGATATATTGCTTGAAATTGATGGGAAATCGTTAAAAAACATGCCTCTTGAAAAGGTGAGTGAATCCCTTAAAGGTCTTCCCCAGACTACACTTGCAGTTAGGTTTAAACGACCACATGTCTTTAATGATCGCACTGTAAAAATAGTACGCGAAGAAATTCAGGTTCCCTCTGTTCCCTACCATGGTATGCTAAACGATAGCATAGGATATATCCATTTAAATAAATTCACACAGGGATCAGGGGATGAGGTGAAGAATGTTTTCATGGAGATGCGTTCGCAGAATAAGCTCAATGGATTAATTCTGGATTTGCGTGGAAATCCAGGAGGTTTGCTCGATGAATCGGTAGTTTTGGCCAATATTTTTGTGGATAAAGGCGAAGAAATTGTTTCCACGAAAGGGAAAATCAAACGCTTCGATCAGAGGCATCTAACCCAAAGAAATCCTGTGGCAAAAGATATCCCTCTTGTGGTTCTTGTGAATCGCGCATCTGCATCCGCTTCAGAAATTATGGCCGGTGCTATGCAGGATCTAGACCGAGCAGTGGTTGTAGGACAACGTACTTTTGGGAAGGGGCTGGTTCAAACAACCCGTCCGCTAAGCTATAATGGTCAGTTGAAAGTGACTACCGCCAAATATTATATTCCCAGCGGCCGATGCATTCAGGCCCTTGATTATTCCAACCGCAATGAAGATGGAAGTGTTGGACATATTCCGGATTCGCTTATTTCAAAATACTCCACCCGTAATGGAAGAACAGTATTCGATGGAGGTGGTATTCGTCCGGATGTGGAAGTAAAATCTGATGCTTTAAGTAAGATTACAATAAGCCTGATTACTAAAAATATACTTTTCGATTATGCCACAAAGTATGTGGCCGAACATCCTTCGATTGCTCCCGTGGAACAATTTGAACTAAGTGAAGCGGATTTTCAGGATTTTAAAAACTTTTTAAAAGGTAAAGATTTTGATTATGAAACGCTTACAGAGAATAAATTTGAAGACCTGGTAGAAACGGCAAAGCGTGAAAAATACTATGGTCTGTCTAAAGAAGCGTTTGAATCTCTGGAAAAGAAGTTGGCTCATGATAAATACAAAGATATTCAAACTTTCCGTGATGAGATAGAACAGCTCCTGGAAGAGGAAATTGTAGCCCGCTATTATTACCAGGCCGGAAGAATTCAAACAGCCCTGGAACAGGACAGTCAGGTGGATTCTGCATTAAAAGTTTTACATGATTCTGCACGGTACAGCAACATATTAAGCGTGAATAAATAAATGCAGGCAAATTTTGTTGTGCAATTGATAAGCC
>CAYVSF010000018.1:0-7878 GCA_964453775.1 uncultured Bacteroidales bacterium | reverse complement strand
AAGCCCGGCTTTTTATTGTCTTAAGCCAAACATTTCATAGGCAGCTTTAAAAAAGGAGAGCTGTTTTCTGGTCGTGAGCCTGTTACCTAATGTGCCTCTAGCCAATTTTTCCCGGTTCCCAGATCCACCGTGAGTGGAATGCTTAACATTACCGCTTTTTCCATCTTTTCTTTTACCATCTTTTTCATACCTTCCAGCTCGTCTTTGGGAACTTCAAAGATCAATTCATCATGCACCTGTAAAATTATTTGCGATTTCCAGCCTTCCTTTTTTATTTCTTCCAGTACGTCAATCATGGCGATTTTAATGATATCAGCTGCAGAGCCCTGGATCGGTGCATTGATGGCATTACGCTCGGCAAATCCCCGGACAGTGGCATTGCGGGAATTAATGTCGGGGAGGAAACGCTTGCGTCCCATCATGGTTTCCACGTAACCATTATCCCGGCCAAATTGGATACTACGATCCATGTAAGATTTTACCGTATCAAAGTTCTTAAAATACTCATCAATGATATCTTTCGCTTCTGTGCGTGGTATCGATAATCGTTGCGACAGCCCAAATGCTGAAATGCCATAAATAATGCCAAAGTTGGCTGTTTTCGCTTTTCTACGCTGATCGTCAGTCACCTCTTTCGGGTTTTCCACGTGGAAAATTTTAGCTGCTGTTGCCCGGTGAATATCTTCATTGTTTTTAAAGGCTTGTAACATGTGTTCATCCTGACTCATATGGGCCATCAGACGCAATTCAATTTGTGAATAATCGGCAGCCAACAAAACCCATTTATCTTTTTCGGGAACAAAAGCTTTCCGGATTTCCTTGCCCCGCTCTTCCCGAATGGGAATGTTCTGTAGGTTAGGATTCGTGCTGCTTAACCGGCCTGTTGCCGCAATGGTTTGGTTGAAACTGGCATGAATTCTGCCGGTTTTGGAGTGGATGAGCTTTGGCAGGGCATTTACGTATGTACTTAATAGTTTCTTGAGCGATCTGAATTCCAGAATTTCATGAATGATGGGGTGTTTATCGGCAAGTTTGCTTAGGGTTTCCTCACTGGTACTGTATTGCTTGCTTTTGGTCTTTTTGGCCTTATCATCAATCTTCATTTTTTCAAACAAAACCACACCCAGTTGCTTGGGCGAAGAAATATTGAATTCCTCACCACTCATTTCAAATATTTTTTCCTGAACTTCTTGTAACTCTTTTTCAAGCTTTTTAGAGTATTTATTTAAAGCATCGGTGTCAATTTTTACGCCCTGATATTCCATTTCGGCCAGAACATATATCAGAGGAAATTCAATTTCTTCGGCCAGGTCCAGCAGCTTGTTTTCCTTTAGCTCTTTTTCCAAAAGGATTTTTAGCTGATAAGTGATGTCTGCATCTTCAGCGGCATATTCTTTTGCTTTTTCCAAAGGCACATCCCGCATGCTGCCCTGTTGTTTGCCTTTTTCCCCAATTAACTCGGTAATGCTTTGGGGCTGGTAGTTTAAATATTGCTCCGCCAGGGCATCCATATTATGTCGCAATTCGGGCTGGATAAGATAGTGGGCCACCATGGTGTCGAAAAGATCACCCTGCACTTCAATGCCTAAAGCACGTAGCACCAATATATCGTATTTAATATTCTGACCAATTTTTTTAATAGCTCGATTTTCAAGAACAGGCCTTAAGTGTTTAAACCATTCCTCCCGCTTTTCAGTATCTTTTTCAAAACTCACATAATAGGCTTTTCCGGGTTCCCAGCTGAATGAAATTCCAACTAAATCGGGTTCTTGAATATCCAGCGAACCAGTTTCGGTATCGAAGCAGAATTCCTTTTGATTTTTTAGCTTTTCTATTAGTTTTTTTAGTTCTTTTTCTTCCTGGATCAACACATATTCGTGTGGGGTGTTGTCCAATTTATTTGTTTCGCTGTTTTCGCTTTGCGTTGTATCGTCATCAAATAGAGAGCCTTGCAGTGGTCCTCCTGAATTTCCACTTTTAATTTCTTTCTGAAATAATCTGCGGCCCAGGGTTTTAAATTCAAGTTCTTCAAAAAGAGCAGTAAGATCTTTTTCATTGGGTTCTTCTACTTTCAGGGTATCAAGATTGAGCTTAACCGGAGCATTTAAATCGATTGTTACCAATTCTTTGGAAAGCATCACCTGCTCTTTATTCTCGATGAGTTTTTCCTTTTGTTTCCCTTTTAGATCCTCAATATTTTCATAAAGATTTTCAACACTCCCGTATTTTGCAATCAACTTTTGTGCTGTTTTTTCTCCAACTCCCGGGGCACCGGGAATATTATCCGAACTGTCGCCCATTAATGCCAGAATATCGATGATTTGTTCGGGATCTTTGATCTTATATTTTTCCCGGATTTTGTCTGCATCTAGTACTTCTGCCTCTTTTCCACCACGACCCGGTTTGTACATTACAATTTTATCACCCACCACCTGTGCATAGTCCTTATCCGGTGTCATCATGTAGGCCTTATGATCTTTCTCTGCCACCTTTTTGGCCAAAGTGGCAATTACATCATCGGCTTCATATTTATCCACCTGAATGATGGGAATATTAAATCCCGCTATAATTTTTTTGATATAAGGGATCGATTTACGAATATCCTCCGGCATTTCTTCGCGGTGAGCTTTATATTCCTTATATATTTCATGGCGAAAGGTGGGTCCGCCGGGATCAAAAACCACGGCAATATGACTTGGGCTTTCTTTATGCAGGACATCTACCAGGGTGTTGGTAAAACCATAAATGGCAGAGGTATTTTGGTTTTTAGAATTGTATCTTGGATTCCTGATAAATGCATAGTACGAACGATAAATCAGGGCATAGGCATCCAGCAAAAATATCTTTTTCGACATAGTGGTATCTTTTTAATTTGCGAATCGGAAAGTTACGCATTATCCCTGTTCCAGCCAAAAAAGATAAGTCCGGATACGCCTATGCATTATCCGAAGCATACCACTCGGCAAAAGAAGTGGCTGTTTCATGAAGCTTTATGGAAAACAGTTTAAGGTTTTCAGGGAGCACCTTTTTCAGCCGTTCCGCAAAATCGGCCACCAGGTTTTCACAGGTGGGTTGATAATCTACAATCATCTTTCTTTTGAACATTGGATGATCCACCGGCAATACATTAGCGGCTTCTTTATTGAGAATAATGGTATGATCCATTTTGTCTACGATTTCCTTTTTCACCAGATGCTTCAGGTCTCCGAAATCGATAACCATACCATTTTTAGGATGTCCCGGATGTTCCAGTGGATTCCCGAGCACGGTAACAAACATGCGATAAGAATGACCATGAATGTTTTGACAGGGCCCGTCATATTCCCATAAGGCATGGGCTATTTCAAAATCAAATTCTTTTGTAACTCGAATAACTGTCATAATTTTCCTCTCTCTTCCGCCTGCAAATTTACATTATTTTTTATTGGGAAATAAAAAAACCATTCATGCCTTATGAATGGTCCTTAGTGGTTTGTTCTTTTTTTACTCCGCAACATGTGTACATTTACTTACACAGTTCACGATGTTGGAAAGGTTGTCATGCTTTAGGAAGTAATAGGTATTTTTTCCTTCCCGCTTGGAGCATAATACTCCTTTGTCTTTCAAAATTCCCAGGTGATGCGAAGTTGTAGACTGCTCTATTTCCAGTAATTCATGAATTTGCGTTACCGTAAGCTTCTTTCCTTCTTCCAGATAACTTAAAATAGCAATACGCATAGGATGCGCTATGGCTTTAAGCATGCTGGCCGCCTCCTCTAATTGCTCTGATGATAAATCTTTTATATGCATTTCAATTATGAATATTTAGGTTGTTTAGATAAATGCAAATATATAAATATCTTGTTTCTAAAAAATGATTATTGTCATATTTATATCTTTTCTAATTAAGATAAATTCTTCTCTATTAGGAGGATATCAGGATGGCAGCATGTTTAAAAACAGAAATTGTTAGAATGGAACGATAATGGGAAAATTCAAATAAGGTGTTTTTGCTATAACATCATTTTTTTGTTTTTTAGACCGGATAGAAAACGAAGAATCGCATACTTGGTATATTGTTTAGGCAGAGAATTGAACAACCCGCTTTTCATCCTGTTATCACTGGTACATTTAATAAACCGAACTCCGGCTAAAAAAGGAACGGGTTTTTTCGCACAACAAATAAATACTATCTTTGAGAACAGAAGCAGGATAATATGGCTGCAATAGACACGATTAAAGCTCCTATAAAAGAGGAGATGAATCATTTTGAAAGCTACTTTCGCAAGAGCATGAAATCAAAAGTGCCCTTGCTGGATGTGATCATGAATTATCTTTTACGGAGGAAAGGCAAGCAAATGCGTCCCATTCTGGTGTTTTTGTCGGCCCGTTTGATGGAAGATCGCATTCATGAAGAGAGCTACACCGCGGCCAGCTTAATTGAACTTTTGCATACAGCTACTCTAGTGCATGACGACGTGGTGGATGAAGCCTATGAGCGAAGAGGGTTCTTTTCCATCAAGGCCTTGTGGAAGTCGAAAATAGCCGTTTTGATTGGCGATTATTTACTGGCCCAGGGCTTGTTATTGGCCGTGAAAAATAAATCTTATCAATTGCTGGAAATTGTTTCGACAGCCGTGAAGGAAATGAGTGAAGGTGAATTATTGCAAATTCAAAAATCCAGAAGTTTGGATATTAACGAAGAGGTCTATTTTGACATTATCCGTAAAAAAACGGCTGCTCTAATTGCAGCTTGCACGGCAAGTGGTGCACATGCTGCCGGATGCAACCAGGAGGAGCAGCAAATGATGCATAGCTTTGGGGAAAAACTGGGCATCGCCTTTCAGATTAAAGACGATTTATTCGATTACCAGGCAAAAAACAAGGTGGGGAAGCCCACCGGAAATGATATCCGTGAGAAAAAACTGACCCTGCCATTAATATATGCTTTGCACCAGTCATCAGCCCTGGAAAGGAAGAAGATTCTGCGTCTTATTAAAAAGCATCATAAAAACGGCAAAAAAGTGCGGGAAGTGATTGCTTTTGTCAGGGAAAAAGGTGGTCTTGATTATGCCGAACAGACGATGATGAGATATAAAGAGGAAGCAGTGGACATTCTTCAGGAATTTAAACCCGGATCCCCCCGTGAAGCGCTGGAAAAATTTGCAAATTATGTGATTGAACGGAAAAAATAAATGATAGATTGAGAAAAAACGCAGGGTTTTCAAGTTCCTGCGTTTTTTGTTTAAGATGAATTATGTCTTAAAAGTACCCCACATTTTCATCTTTGATGGTAGAAAGCAGATGATTAGCCAAACGGCTGGCTCCAATTCTAAAGTAGTTGTTGTTGATCCATTTTTCGCCCAATACCTCTCGAACAATAGCGTAATAGGTCAGGGCATCTTCGGCATATCCAATTCCTCCGGCAGGTTTAATCCCAACCATCCGACCGGTTTTTTCCTGGTAGGCTTTTATGGCATGCACCATAATGTATACAGCTTCCGGAGTGGCAGCCGGTTGTTGTTTCCCGGTGGAGGTTTTAATGAAGTCTGCCCCGGCTTCCATGGCCAAAATACTTGCTTTCCATATTTGTTCAAATACGGCAAGCGATCCGGTCTCCAGAATAACCTTCAGGTGTTTTTCTCCCACAGCCGCTTTTAGTGCTTTAATTTCTTCAAATACTTTTTCATAGTTGCCATCCTGAAATTCGCCTACGGAAAGTACAATATCTACTTCATCTGCCCCGGCTTCCACTGCCATGCGGCATTCTTCTTCTTTGATTTTGAGAAAGGTCTGTGAGCTTGGAAAACCGGCGCCTACAGCGGCAACTTTAATTTCTTGATCTGTAAGCGTGGAACGTACAGTTTCCACGAAATTGGGATACACGCATACGGCGGCTAGTTTTTTATCTTCGGGAAAATGCTCACTGAATTTATTCACTTTTTCTATCATTGATTTAATTGAGGTAGATGAATCTTCTGTATTCAAGCTTGTTAAATCAATTAAATTAAATAAACTGGATAGAATGTCCTCATTTCTGTATTGATGGCTGTTGTTGGCCATCGTTAGCACTTTGTTTTGAACAGCATTGCCGGGGAAGGCTGTTTCGTATGATTTGAATAGTTCTTCCATAATGATTCTTTTATTGTAGTTTTTTATTGTTTTTTATGTCGTTCTCCGTCTCGTGTTATTTTTTTCTTCAGATTTTTTTCCATGGCTTCGGTCATATTTACGCCGGTTTGATTTGCAATACATGTGAGTACAAACAAGACATCAGCGATTTCATCTTCCAGTTCCTGTTTTTTTTCGTTGGGCTTGGCCGACTGCTCTCCGTATTTACGGGCCATGATTCGGGCCAGTTCGCCCACTTCTTCTGTAAGCAAAGCCATATTGGTTAGTTCGTTGAAGTAGCGAACCCCATAGGCTTGGATCCATTGATCCACTTTGTCCTGTAATTCCTGAACTTGCATATGATCGTTTTTAACTTGATTTTCCCCGGGCAAGGGAGAAATAGATTCCTATGATACAAAGAAAACCAAAAATTTGGAAAGCTGTTTTTAAGCTCAGCATAAAATCGGGATAATTTGAGGGCGCTATTTTGTCACTTCCAATAAAAATGGCAAAGAGCAGGGTGGCAATACCCATGCTAAGCATTTGGCCTACCAATCGCATTGTGCCAACAGTTCCCGAAGCCAGGCCATAATATTTCTTTTCCACCGAACTCATGATGGCATTGGTGTTGGGAGAAGAGAAGAAAGCATAGCCTATTCCAAACATAAACAGTAATATCATAATCAACCATAAGGGACTGGTCGCTTGTAGAAATGAAATGATAATCAACCCTACAGCAATTATAGCCATTCCTACGGAAGCCACTTTTCCCGGATCAATGCGATCGGAAAGTCTTCCTGCAAAAGGCGACATAATCGCCATCAAGACCGGTTGTATGCCTAAAATTAACCCTGCCTCTTGTGGATTAAAGTCTTTTAGATATTGCAGGTAGAGACTTAACATAAAGGAAATTGCAAATGTGGCGCTGTAATTAATTAAAGCAGCAAAATTGGAAAATGCAAAAATCCGGTTTTCCTGGAAAAGTGCCATGTTCATGACAGGAGACAGTAGGGTTTTTTCATAAAAAATAAAGCCGGTAATGCCTAATAGACCGGTAAATACAAAAATATAACCATGTATTTCAGGCAACCAGGAAAAACCTAACATCAGGGAAACAATAGAAACTCCAAATAGCAAGGATCCCTTCCAGTCGAAGCGCTCATTCTGCGCTTCTTTCCACTCCTGTTGAATGTTGCGGTAGCTCAGCCAAATGGCCACCAATCCCAGGGGTATAATGATCCAAAAAATGCTTTGCCAGCCCAGTTGTTGTGTTAATACACCCCCAATCAGCGGCCCCATTGTTAATCCCAGGTAAACAGCTGAAATGGTAATTCCCACCGCTTTTCCCCGGTCTCCTTTTTGGAAGATGGAGGTTACGATAGCCAGGGCTGTACCAAAAATCATAGCACTACCGGCGCCTTGCAGTACCCTGAAAACGATCAACCATTCGATAGAGGGTGAAAATACACACAGCAATGTGCTAAGCGTGAAAACAGCCAGTCCGTATTGAAAGATTTTTTTACGCCCAATGATATCGGAAAGTCTTCCCAGGGGCACCAGGAAAACCGCCGATGATAGGAGAAAAGCGGTGGCAACCCAGGTGAGCTGAATGGCCGTGGCATCAAAAAAAGCACCGATGGAAGGCAGTGCAACATTGATGCTTGAGCCCATGAAAGGAGTGATAAACGAGGCAAATGCCGCTACAAAAAGAATGCTGTTTTTGCCTTTGATTTGTGCCTTGTTTTCCATCCTACTCTTTGTTTTTTGTATCTATGAGTATCGTAACCG
>CAYVSF010000017.1:0-14489 GCA_964453775.1 uncultured Bacteroidales bacterium | reverse complement strand
TTTATTATTTAACGGCGTATCGAAAACGTCTTGCAAGTTTGAAGCAGGATCAGTACTGACAAGCCTCACTTTTTTACCTTGATCTGCTAACGTAATAGCAGTAGCACATGCTGTAGACGTTTTACCAACGCCGCCCTTACCTGTAAAAAACAAGTACTTAGTTAGTTCAATATCATTTATGTCAAAATTCTTAAAATCCATTTTCTCTCCTTTACAGTTCGACTGCTGGTTTTTGTATTGCTTGTTCTAATATTTTTTTATCGTGTCTTAGCTTTCGCTCACGAACTATAACAATGATGGTGAAGAGGATGATAATTCCCAGACCAATCAAAACATAGAATAGAATGCTTTGGGTGAAAGGTGGGGCTACAAAGTATGGAATTCGACTGATAGAAGTGATATTGCCCTGGTAATCTCTTGCCCTTACTTCAATGATAAATTTGCCGGGTTTTAAAAGCAATTGTATCTGATTTGATGCAGTCCAATCGGACCACTTTTCCTGTATCCCTTTTATTCTATACTGATATTCTACTTGATCGGGGCGATAATATTCAGGTGCTTGCAATGTGATGGTGAGGGATTGGTGGTGTTGAAGGCTAAGCTCATCTTTCAAATTCCATTGAATACTGTCATTAATGGTTGCCTGACGAATAATTAGTTTAAAATTGTTCGTCATTGTATCAGTTGTGTTTGATGGTTTAGCATAAATATTTTCAGTATCCAGAAACCAGTAATAGCCGTTTAACAGCCTAAGCTTTTGTACCTGCCCAAGTAAGTTAAGATAATTCGTGATTTCATTTTTATGCATACCATGCCATTCCCCACGGATAAAATACCATAAGATATTTTCAGTTTCCAGATAGCTTAAGGGAAGGTTTTCTTCATACTTTATTTCTTGAGAATACTTTACGATAGAATCTGTGGATTTGTCTAAAAAATAAAACCCACTTTCACCGTAAACAAAAAGTGTATCATGGATCGATTTTATTTCTAAAATTTCAGAGTAGGGTATCTGGATGCTGTATGTTTTTTGTAGATCCATTCCCATTTCTTTATTAAAACGGTATTTGTAGATAATGCTTTCACCGCTAACCCAAATATTTGAATCCTTCTTTTCTGCATCATAAAATTTTTGATGGCGCGTTTCTTTAATAATTTTTTTTGTTTGTTGTTCCAAATTAATCAAATAAAGACCCTGCTCACTCAGACAGAGCATTTGCCCGTCTAGAAGAAGAATGTTGTTAATGGTCCAGTCTTTTAGGATATTTTGTGGTTGTGATTCTGAAATATCGTATATGCCTGTTGTTGTTAATACATAAATTTTATTCCCGTTGCTTGTTAGTTTTTTCGACCTTTCATCAAGATTTGGAAGTTTTTTGTATTGATGGCTAACATTTTTCAGTACTTTTTCTGTGGTCTTAATCCACCGAACCTCTGTTGTAGGCTTATTTGCTACTTCCTTTTCCTGTTTTTCGTCTGTTTCTTTGAAAATAGATTGAAACAGTTTTCGAATTGGACGCTGTTTAGAACTGGTTTTGGATTCTTCCTCTGGGCTATCAGTTTTTACTGTTTCTTTTATCCATCGTTCGATTTCTTTATAATCTTCTACTTTATTTAGTTGAAAAACACCTTCAGTTGTGGCAATGTAATAATGCTTATTAAAAAAATGAATATCTGTGATATCTCCTACCAATCCTGGGTAATGGGAGAAGTTTTTCAAGGGCAACTCCGGAGAAATCCTACTTATACCCTTGTTATGAGAAATCCAAATCCCATTGTTTTGATCTTTGCACATGGTAAAAACTTCGTCATCATCTAAGCCGGATAATGCATCTATTTCATTTATGATTTCTTTCGAATTACGGTTGAAAAGAAAAATACCGCCATTTAAAGTACTAAAAGCGTATATCGAATCGCTATAGCTAATACCATAAGTTAAAATATTGTCTTCAAGATATCGCTCAACTTTATCGCTGTAGTGATAAAACTTAATTCCATCGAATAAATAGAGATGATTGGCGTCCGTTCCTACCATTATTCTATCAAATGAGTGTTGGAGAGTGAAAATGATTTCCTCGTCTTTGGTCCAGAAACCTGTAACAATAGGGAAGAGAGTGTCGCTGTCAAGTCTGAATAATCCTTCGGGATAACGGTTTATAAATATGTTATCGGGATGTATAATAATACCAGTAAACCTTTCTTCATTAGAGGCAGTCCATCTTTTATCCTGTGTTTTGAGTTGCTTCAGTTTGTGCCGTACAGTAGTTTTTGGGCCCTGAAAGTAGATGCTGGAATCGGTGTAAGCAATTGAAAAGAAAGTATTTTTGCTATCCTCTTCTGATGCAAGCTGTTGAATCGTGTAGGTTCCTTTTGATGTTCGCTGGATATAGCCATAACCCCTATCAGAAGTAAAAAACATCTTTTTTATTGCCGGGATCCATTTAATCTGTGTGGGAATAATTTGTGTTGGAATATAGTTCCAGTCTCTTCCATCGAAGCTAAGCAAACCTTTTTTATAGGACATGAAAAGAAGATTGGATGTATCCTTATCGATAGACCAGATTTCACCTTGCATGGCAGATGGAGGGGAGTAATTTTTAATAAAAGGAAAGCCACTCTGACTATAGCTTCTGCCGGAAAGCAGATTAAAAATCAGAAATAAAGCAAAATAGATTTTTAGTTTTCTGCACATTGCGATTAGGATACTGTAAATTTAACATATTCTTGTGAGAAAGTAAACAGATTTAAAAATTGTGAAAAATCTTACAATTTTTTATATTTGTTCTGGTGCAATCGCTTGATGACATATTGAGGAAATGTTCAGATTCACTTGTTAATCTGGATGATATTGAAATTAAAAATTACCCTGTCTTTAGTTCCGAAAAACTAAAAGACTATGCTATTCTTTCTGCCGGCATGAAGAATTTGTTTCAAAGGCTGAATAAAATAGGGAATGCTAAAGATATTCCTGTTTTTATTTTTGGGTCTACCGGTTCTGGGAAAGAAGTAATGGCAAAATATATCCATTATGAAGTTGATGATGATAAAGGTCCTTTTATTGCAGTAAATTGCCCTACAATCAGCAGGGAATTATTCGAATCGGAATTGTTTGGATATGTGAAGGGGGCTTTTACCGGGGCAGACCCCAAAGGAAAAGATGGATATATTCATCAGGCTGGTAAGGGAACTTTATTTTTGGATGAAATATCTGAGATTACTTCCGAATTTCAGTCTAAGTTATTGCGGGTGATCCAGGAGCGTGAATACATGCCTGTAGGCTCGAATCAAACAAAATCTTTGAATTGTAGGATTATTGGTGCTTCGAATCAGAATCTAAGAGAATTGGTTGATCAGGGAAGGTTTAGAGAGGATTTATATTACCGGCTCACAATAGTTCCGGTGCGATTGCCTGCATTAAGTGAACGCAAGGAAGAAATTTTACCTTTCATGCGATTTTTTATCGAGCAGGATAATAAGAAATACAACAAGCAAGTTCAGTTTGTTGAAGATTCGGTTCTAAAGCTTTTTTATTATTATTCCTGGCCGGGCAATATTCGGGAACTAAGAAATCTTATTACCCAGATTATGATTTTTATGGAAGGGGATACCGTTCGCTTCGAGCATCTAAAAATTAAAGAAGATCTGGAACAGGAAAACACAAGGTTTCATGAATCGAGATATATGCCGAAAGCTCTGAGCAAGGAAGCGATAATGGTAAAGCTGTTAGAAGAACCTTTGAATTTGGAGGAGTTTACCATGGAGATGGTAGAATATACGTTAAAAAAATTTGATGGCAACAAAAGTAAGGCAGCCAGGTATTTAGGATTGAAACGGGAACAATTGTATAATAGATATAATTTAAAAAAGAAGGATTCGTAAGATTATTTACATTTACGACTTTTAGATTTGTAAGTAATCTTACAATATTAGTATCGGCAATACGAACGATTTTTTTTGTAATAAATTGATAATAAACTATTTAACAACTTTGGTCCGACTCTTGTTATATGCCTTGTAAACTGAGCAATTATGAAAGTTTTGGTAGTAGACGATTCAACAATTAACAACATGTTACTTCAAAATTTCCTTGAAGAACATGGGTTTGAGGTTATCACAGCGCTTAATGGATATGATGCTATAAGAATTCTGGAATCTCAAAAACCTGATCTTCTGCTATTGGATCTTATGATGCCTGGATTAAGCGGGTTTGATGTGCTTAAAATGTTGCGCAAGGAAAATTCTGATTTGCCTGTTATTATTATTTCTGCTTTTGCAGATGCAGACTATATCAATCTTGCGAGGGAATTAGGTGCCAAGGATTACATCAAAAAACCAATTAACCTGGGTCGACTTGTTCAGACAATTCAGACAGCTGTTTAATGAGCTGTAGATTGTTATTAAATACAAGGAGGACCGAGTTATGTTATTTACAAAGAGATTGTTTTTTCTTTTGATGTTTGCTTCCTTTCTACTTCCGGCAAGATTGATGTCCCAAACAGAAAAATTTACACCTGTGAAATTTGCAGGAATGGTAAACAAATCATTTAGCAGTAGCAATGATCCTGCCGACATGATAGTTGCCTTTGCCATCGTTGACGGAAGAAGAACCTTTGAGGCCGGACTTCTTTTTACAGAAGATGAGAAATTTGCCGGTGGCGAGTTTACGCACAAAATCTTTCTGAATAAGAGCAAGTCTCATTATGGCTATTCGGTTCATCATTTTAACTTCCGCCCTTTTATTAAATATCATTTTCAATATCATTATACAAACAGCAAACAGCAAGCTATCGAGGGTCGCATTCTTAAAACTGGTAATCAGGCAACCCTGGATGAACTGGAGGAAGTTGAGAAGGTAGCCACCATGAATCATTATCTTGGGTTGGGATTGGAACAGGACCTGTTTAATGGTTTGTTTGCGAGTGGAAGTTTTGGAGTGGGGCTCTATTTAGGTAAAAATAACAACGAAAATGTGATTGATCCTCTAATAGAGCAGCATCAGGAAAATGGTCTTTCATTTAACGTACATTTTGGTATAGGGTATCGGTTTTAGGTTTAGGGTTATCAAGAAAGAGAAAAAGAGGGTGCATGTTTACCCTCTTTTTCTATTGCTTAAAATTTACTAACAATATTCATGTTTTGATGATTGTAGATATCCTTACCTTCAGGGGTGTACAAATAATCTATTCGGTTTTGGTAATACTTCACAATTTTTCCACGGACCATTTTTAATGTACTGTTAATAAATTTGTTCTCTTCCGTAAATGCTTCTCCTAATATGGCAACACCTGCCGGTAACCACCTTACAGGGAACATCCCTTCGTATTCTCCACCTTTTTTATAGGCATCAATTGCCTGCTGAATGATTTCAATAGCCCTTTTTTGGCCTTTTTCAGTTTTAATATCCAGTTCTTCCTCTCTCAACTTGCTTTTTATGGCCTCCTTCGCAGGAACAATCAAGCCAATGGTATACGGGCTCTGATCATTGTAAAGCATGCACTGATCAATGTAGGGTGAATGCTGAACAAGCGCCTCTTCTATGGATTCAGGACTATATTTTTCTCCATCATTTGAGATAAGCAGGCTCTTAAACCTTCCAAGAACATATAGAAAACCGTCTTTATCCATGTATCCCAAATCGCCGGTATTTAACCAGCCGTCTTTTAGTGTCTCATTGGTGGCTTTTTCATTTTTCCAGTACCCAATCATTATATTTTCTCCCTTCACTACAATTTCACCTTTTTCTCCAACCGGCAATTCATTGCCATTATCATTAAGTATTTTCAGATCGAGATTTTTCACTAGAAAACCAGAAGAGCCAAGCTTATGCCTTTTTGTTGCATTGGATGAAATGATGGGAGCCGATTCACTTAAACCATAGCCCTGGTACATAGGAATACCGATAGCATAGAAAAAGCGCTGCAGTTCGATGTCGAGCAGAGCTCCACCCCCTATAAAGAATTGCAATTCACCTCCAAAACCCTCGCGTATTTTTTTGAAAAGTATATTATCATACATGTTTATAAGGGGCTTATAAACAAAACGCAAACCTTTTCCTTTGTTATACCCTTCCTTGTTATACTTATAAGCAATATTCAATGCGTGGTTGAATAGTTTTACAGCCGTGGCTCCTTTTTCTTCAATCCCCTTCTCAATATTCTTTTTAAAATTTTTGGCCAGGGCAGGTACACTTAACAAAATATGGGGTTTGATTTCCTTGATATTTTTTGGAATGTTTTTAAGTGTCTCCATCTGACTTTTCCCGGTTTCAACAAAAGCCATGCTGGCTCCGTGAACAATAAAGCTGTAGATTCCGGCTGTATGAGCAAAGCTATGGTCTAATGGAAGTATCAATAAAGTTCTCCAGGTGGGAGGGATATACATTAAAGAGCAGGCTTGTTCCACATTGGCCGTATAGTTTCTGTGGGTAAGCATGATACCTTTAGGATCTGCAGTTGTTCCTGATGTATAACTAATATTAGCCAGATCTTGGGGCTCAACTGCTGTTTTTCGCTGTTCAATATCTTTGCTGTTTGTTTTAAGAAAGTTGTCCCCAAGCGTTAATAACTCCTCTAGATATATTTCATCATCATCGCACTTGTCTTTTGGATCAAGCAAAATTACTTTCTCCAATTCAGAAAGATCGTGTTTTATTTTATCGATCTTCGCAGCCTGGTTTCTGGAAACAATGACGTATTTTGCTCCCGAATGAGCAAGCCTGAAATGCAAATCCACTTCTGCATCAAGTTTAACGGATAGCGGAACATTTACAGCGCCCGTGTAAAGTATTGCCAGTTCACTAATAACCCAGTAATTGCGGCCTTCTGAAAGTAAAGCAACGCGTTCTTCTTTTTTTAAACCCAGGCTCATTAATCCTGCTGCCATTCTTTGTACCTGGATTTCTGTCTCTTTATAACTGGTACTATTGTATTCTTTGCTGTTTTTTTCCCATAAAAGAGGGTTCTGCGAATACTTTTCTACATTTTCTTCAAATAGATTGATTAGGGTCTTCATTCTTCCATTGGTTTGGTTTTCGTCAGCAATTTAACAAATCGAATTAATAAGCGGAAATGTTTTCGTTTTTTTTCAAAATCTAGCGTGCATAAGTGTAAAAATATCAGGCGAATATTAGTGACAGCGCATTTTCTTTGTATATTTGCATACTTAACCCGAAAAAAGATAAAAATTATGAGAGCAATACTGATTATTATCGCTTTGAGTACCATAACCCTCTCCGGTTGTGATTTCTTCCAGAATAAGCGATGGTTTTCCAATGATGTGGACACCCTGGAAGCATATAACCGCAGGCAGGATAGTATTCATCGTGTAGATTCTTTGAAAAAAGTACACGAAATTGAGAAAAAACGCGCTGAAAAGGCAAGAAAAGATTCCATTCGAATGGCAGAAGAGCGCCACCGTCGCCTTTATAAATTTCATATTGTTGTTGGCAGCTTTAAAACGCCAAAATATGCGAGGGCTTATAATGAGTTTATAAAACAAAAAGGCTACAAGACGGAAATGTTAACGAATAAGTATAAATTTCAAATGGTAAGTATCGGGGCTTATAAATCATGGAGCACTGCTGTCAGCGATTTAAATAAGGCCCGTGAAGAGCTTATTGAAACAGCCTGGATTTATATAGATGAAACGTAGAATAAATATTTAAAAAATTTATGAAGACGCTTAAAGACAATGCTGTAATGCGCTGGTTAGTACTTTTTCTAACCAGCTTTGTTATGTTTTTCAACTATTATTTTTATGATGCATTATCCCCCTTGAAGGATCTAATGCTCCTGAATCTGAACTTCGATTCTACAGATTACGGACTGTTCGTTTCGGCCTATTCTTTCCCCAACACTTTCTTGCTCATGGCAGTGCTTGGAGGCATTATTTTGGATAAAATAGGAATTAGGATTACAGGAACCATGTTTATTACATTCATGGCCATAGGTGCTGCAATTACCGCTTATGGGGCATCGGATTATTTCCTTTCAGGAGGTGTGGGCTATCAGATGTTAGATTCTTTTTGGCCCAAGTATTCACCTTCTTTGAAGATGATGTATCTTGGATTTTTTGTATTCGGACTTGGAGCTGAAACTAGTATTGTAGTGCTTTCCAAAATCATTGTAAAATGGTTTAAAGGGAAGGAACTTGCCCTGGCTCTTGGCCTAAACGTGGCACTTGGACGTCTTGGTTCTGCACTCGCACTGCAGTTGTCTCCTGTACTGGCAGATTCTGGAGGACCATGGACAAATGCTATTTGGTTTGGTGTTATTTTACTTTGGTCAGGAGTATTGATTTACTTATTCTACAACTTACTGGATGTTAAGCTCGACAGACAGGTAAGAATCAATGTTGAGGACCCGGAAGATGAGTTTAAATGGGCTGATCTAAAGTTTTTGGTGACCAACAAAACATTTATATATATTACATTATTGTGTGTAACTTTCTATTCGGCAGTATTCCCTTTTATCAAGTATGCTCCTGATATGTTAATGAACAAATTTGAATTTAACAGGCAAATAAGTGGGAATATTTCCGCTATACTCATGTACGGCACGATATTACTTACACCATTATTTGGCTGGATTGCCGATAATAAAGGGAAAAGTGCAACATTGATGTATCTTGGTTCGGCCCTTTTGATTATTTCACACCTGTTGTTTGCCAAGACCATGATTACACCCTATATTCCAATTTTCCTGCTGGGTGTAGCATTTTCGCTTGTTCCGGCAGCTATGTGGCCGGCAGTAACAAAGATTGTTGGTGAAAATAAAATCGGTACAGCTTATGGTTTCATGTTTTCCGTTCAGAACCTGGGTCTATGGGCACTGCCGCAATTAATCGGTTATGTGCTTGAACGTTCGAATCCCGGGGTGGCAGAAGCTTTAAAAGCGGGTAAAGATGTGACATATGATTATACAAACCCCATGCTAATGTTGGCTGGTTTGGGTGTGCTCGGGTTTTTATTTGCCTTCCTTCTTAAGCGTGAAGACAAAGTTTCGGGTTATGGATTGGAAAAACCCAACAGGGACGTTGCCGAATAATGAACATATAAGATACACAAAAAGGAGCCTTTGAGCTCCTTTTTGTGTATTCTAATGGTATGATTTATTTAAAAATTGTGCTTTTTCGGTTTGGACCCACTGATACAATTCTCACCGGAACACCAATTTCTTCTTCTATGTAGTTCAAATAAGTTTTAAATTCGTCCGGTAGTTTTTCATAGCTGTCAATCTTTGATATATCCGTCTCCCAACCTTTAAACTCCTTATAAACGGGTTTGATTTTCTCATTGATTTCATAGGGTAGATAATCAATTTCTTTTCCATCAATCAGATAATGACTGCATACTTTTATATGCTTAAAGGCTGTTAGCACATCGGCCTTGGTTATTATTAGATCTGTAACCCCATTCAACATTACCGAATATTTTAATGCCGGCAAATCCAGCCAACCACATCTTCTTGGGCGTCCTGTCGTTGCTCCAAATTCATGACCCTCTTGCTGCAGGGTTTTGCCTTCTTCGTTGTTCAGCTCTGTGGGGAAAGGTCCACTGCCTACACGAGTACAATAGGCTTTAAAAATACCATATACCTTCCCAATTCTATTGGGGGCAACTCCAAGTCCGGTGCATGCACCTGCACAAATGGTATTCGAGGAAGTTACATAAGGATACGAACCAAAGTCGATGTCCAGCAAGGTTCCTTGTGCACCTTCTGCAAGAATTTTCTTTCCCTCTTTCATGTATCTGTTGATATCATGTTCGGTTTCTGATATCTTAAATTTCTTCAGACTTTCTATTCCTTCAAACCATTCCTCTTCATAGTCTTCAATGGAATATTCAAAATCATAAAGTTTTAAAAGCTCTTTATGCTTGTTGAGCAGGGCCTGGTATTTTTTACGAAAATCCGGGCTTAAGATGTCCCCCATGCGCAATCCGTTTCTTCCCGTTTTATCCATATAGGTGGGGCCTATCCCTTTTAGCGTGGAACCTATCTTTGTTTTTCCTTTTGCAGCCTCAGAGGCAGCATCTAGAATCCGGTGCGAGGGTAATATTAAATGTGCTTTTTTAGATAAAACCAACTGTTTTTTGATATTGGCCCCCAACTTTTCCAGCTCTTCAATTTCTTCTTTGAAAATTACGGGATCAATCACAACTCCGTTTCCAATAATGTTAATGGCTTCGGGGTGGAAGACCCCCGATGGGATGGTATGAAGTACATGTTTTATGTTGTTGAATTCCAATGAGTGACCAGCGTTTGGACCACCCTGGAATCGTGCAATAACATTGTAATCAGGGGATAAAACATCTACTATTTTACCCTTTCCTTCGTCTCCCCACTGCAGCCCTAGTAAAACATCTATATTCATTCTTTCGTTTTTTCTTTGTAAAGCATTTTCAAAAGGCTTATAAAATTAAAAAATCCCCGTCACATGAGCGGGGATTCTGTCATCTTTTTTTGCCTAATTACTCTTTTTTTTCTTTCTCGTTTTTACAATCCGAACAAAGACCGTAGAAATAAAGACTATGGTAGGAGGTTTCAAAATCTAACATTTCAGAAATCGTAGATTGGATTTCCTGTATCCGTGGATCACAAAACTCAATCACTTTTCCGCAATTTTGGCATATTAAATGATCGTGCTGCCTGCATTGATAGGCCTTTTCATATTGCGAAATATTTTTACCAAATTGATGTTTTAACACCAGGTTCGATTCAAGCAGTAACTCTATGGTGTTATAAAGGGTGGCTCTGCTTACCCGGTAGTTCTTATTTTTCATGGAAATATAGAGCGACTCAATATCAAAGTGATTGTCCCTGTTATAGATTTCCTCCAGGATTGCGTATCGCTCGGGAGTTTTCCTGTGGCCTTTTTTTTCCAGATAGTTTGTAAAGATTTGCTTCACCGTTTCTTTGGTGTCATCGCATGTCATAAAAATAACATTTTGGTGAAAGCTTAAAATTAGGGTTTTTTTTTGTTATTTAGAATAATTTTAAAGAAAATTTATACCTCAATGTTTTCAATCCGCTTTACAGATTCCAATCCTTTTATTCTGCTAAGTTTTAAGATGAGGTTGTTTAGGTCGGATACGCTGTGAACATACAATTCGACAGAACCTTCGAAAATACCATCATGCGATTCGACATTTAATTTTCTGATGTTCACGCTTAATTCTTCTGATATCACCGCTGTAATATCTTTTGCAATTCCTAAACGATCAATCCCATTGAAGCTCAATTTGGCCAGGAAGGAGATGACTTTGTGGGTGGTCCATTTTACAGCCACAATATATTCTCCATGACTTGACATCAACCTGGTGGCCACCGGACACTTCGATTTGTGAATGACCAATTTGTCAAAATCAGGCTCTTTATAGCCAATTACATCATCACCGGGAATAGGATTACAGCACTCAGCAATTTTATACGTGGGGGTGTCTTTATCAATCTCCTCCCTAATAATGAGTGGTTTTTTATAGTTGATTTTGCTGTCGTTCTTTTTTGCTTTTGGGCCGGTTGCTTTATTCACTTGTAAGCCCCAATAGCGGATAAGCTTGTTTTTTGAGTTCTTTTTAAGAACTTTTTTCAGATTGGATAAATCAAGAATACCACTGCCAATTTTGCTGTAAAGTTCATCTTTACTCAATACGTCGTATTCGGGCAGTATTTTCCTGAAAACCCGGGCGCTGGGACGTACATTGTATTCGTTAAGCTTGTCTTCAAGGATTTTTTTGCCTTTTTCAATCCGGTTTTTCGTTTCTGCTTTTATAGTATTGGTTACACTAGACTTGGCCTTGGCAGTATTGACGTAATCCAGCCACTCTTTTTTTACTTTTTGTTTCTTTGATGTAAGGATTTCAACCTGGTCTCCGCTGGATAGCTTGTGGGAAAGGGGTACCAATTGATGGTTTACCTTTGCTCCGATAGCCTTGTTGCCTATTTCTGTATGTATTTCGTAGGCAAAATCAAGCGCCGTACATCCTTTTGGTAAATTTTTAAGGTCACCCTTCGGGGTGAAAATCATAATTTCAGAAGCAAAGAGGTTCATTTTAAATTCGTCCAGGAATTCCAGGGCATCTGATTTTGGATTTTCCAGCATTTCACGGATTTTCTTGATCCATTTGTCCAGCTCGTTTTCATTCTCCTTTTCTCCCTTGTACTTCCAATGTGCTGCAAATCCCCTCTCGGCAATTTCGTTCATTCGTTCCGAACGTATTTGCACTTCTACCCATCTTCCCGATGGCCCCATCACCGTTGTGTGAAGGGCTTCATAGCCATTGGCTTTAGGATTGCTTATCCAGTCGCGAATCCTTTCGGGTTTGGGCGTATAAATATCCGTTATTAATGAATATATTTGCCAGCTTTGCGCTTTCTCCGTTTCTCTTGAAATGGGTGTGAAGATAATCCTGATGGCCATCAGGTCATAGATTTCTTCAAAGCTCACTTTCTTCTTCTGCATTTTATTCCATATCGAATAGATCGATTTTGGCCGGCCACTGATATCAAAACTAATATTATGATTTGTTAAAATATCAATGATGGGTAATGAAAAGCGATTAATTTCCTGCTGTCTTCTTCTTTCCGAATCTTTTATTTGAGCAGCTATTTCATAATAGGCTTTGGGGTTTCTGTACTTTAAGCTCAGATCTTCCATCTCTGTTTTGATGGCATACAAGCCCAACCGATGTGCAAGTGGTGCATAAAGATAAATGGTTTCGCTGGCGATTTTCATTTGCTTGTGAGGAGGAAGCGCATCGAGGGTGCGCATGTTGTGCAAACGATCGGCCAACTTTATCAGGATTACCCGAACATCATCCGAAAGGGTAAGCAACATCTTACGGAAGTTCTCTGCCTGTAAGGAAGATTTTCTATCAAATACGCCGGAAATTTTGGTAAGCCCATCAATAATAGCGGCTATTTTATCGCCAAAATGATGACGAATATCGTCCAGGGTAAATTCTGTATCTTCAACCACATCATGAAGAAGAGCACAGGCAATGGAAACAGCTCCTAAACCTATTTCCTGGGTAACTATTTTAGCTACAGCTATGGGGTGTATGATATAAGGTTCTCCGGATTTACGTTTTACCCCTTTGTGTAAATCGTTGGCAATCTTGAAGGCACGATCCAATAGCTCTCTGTCTTCTTTTTTTACATGCTTGGAGCAGCTTGCAAGAAGATCTTCATATAAGCTTTGTATGTATTTTTCATCATTTATAGATGCTTTCTCCAACATGGTGTCCATTGTATCCTTTCCTCCTGTAAGATTGTTAGGCCTTCCTACAAAAATAACCAATAATTATCAAAATTGTTGGTGCCTGCATGAAATAATTACGGATAGTAAATGGTAATGTTTCCGCTTTTTTCAATAATTTGATTGCGGGGTGTTGTAATTCGAAGATGAACGATATAGCTACCCGAGGGAAGTCTTTTTCCTTTGGCTTTACCATCCCAGTATTCGTCTGGGCTGGTGCTATGAAATACTTCCTGTCCCCAACGGTTGTAAACAATCATCTCATAATCAGAAGGAATGAATGAAAAGCCTGGTTTGTACAAATCATTTATCCCATCGCCATTGGGAGTGAAGGCTTCGGGTAGAAATACGGCCGGTGTAAGGTAAGCGCATTGAATGGTAGAAAGCGAAACCAGGTTTCCTGATTCTTCTATGCCTTCCACATAATAACAGATGGTACTGCTGGAATTTTCGCCTTCCAGAGAAGAAAGGTTATCCTCATAACTATGGATACCCGGGCCTTCTGCAAGCATTTGGGGAGCTTCTTCTCCTACCTGGCGATAAAGCCTGTAGTAGCTTTGTTTGTTTTCTTTTAGTTTATTCCATTCTAAATTTACAAGCAGCTCCTCCTGGTTCAATGTTAATAGGATCGAACTGATGGTATCGGAATTAGTCGTTACCCTGCCGCAACCGTTGATAGATGCAATCTTGTAATCGTAGCTGTATTCCTCAGGCGATACCTCCTCATCGGTATATTCGATTGCATAAGAGCTGGTTGTGAAGGAATTGATCGTATAAAAAGAGGTGCTTTCTTGTCGTTTGCGCAGGAGTTTGTAATTTTGAAGTTCCGAGTTTTCGGCAATTTCGAACTGCAGCTCAATAGTTTCACCAATAACACTTGCCTGCAGCGCATTGATAAAATCGGGACTTTGTGCTGTTTTTGTGAATTCACTGGTAAGCGAACTGTTGCTGAAGCGTGCGGGAAAATCTGCATGTACAGCTCGCACATAAAATTCGTAAAGCTTGTTTTCTTCAACGGGTTGAACCAGGTAGGTGGTGTCGTTAAGCGTCTGAATCTCAGAAAAGGCAGATCCATCAATGCTTTGGAAAATGATGAATTCTTCAATGTTCAGGTCATCTTCTGGCCATTTTTCCGAGATGTATTCAGACCAGTTTAGTACTATGCTTCTTGCACACGAATCGTAAACACTGTTTAATTGATAGGTATGAATAGCGCGGCTGTTTTCACTGTCATC
>CAYVSF010000016.1:0-14590 GCA_964453775.1 uncultured Bacteroidales bacterium | reverse complement strand
TTATAACCTGGAAGAGCAAAAACAATTTTTGTACAAAGATATCCAACAGGCACAGCAGGAAGCTACTGCTGCTTTAGATAGATATAAAGCAAATATGGAGGCGTTGGAATCCTTAAGTGAAGCATTTCAATATACTGAAGAAGAATATGAAATTGGGATGGTTGATGTGCTGGAATATAAAGTAGCCAAGAACAATCTAAGCCAGGCCAAGTCAAAACTGTTACAAGCAAAATATGAATTCATCTTTAAAACTAAAATCCTGGACTTTTACCAAGGACAGGAAATCAAACTGTAATTTTTTCATGATAGTTTTTTAGGGGTTAATAAATCACAGTTGAATTGTTTAATTTAGGTTGATTGATTTTTAGTTTTAGAGATACCCAAAAGAGCCCGTTTAAAGCGGGCTCTTTTATCAAATATTCGTTCAGGTAAATTAGTTTACATTCTTCTCAAAGCAACTAAAAGGAATTTTCTGTACGGGATAAAAAATATCCCCCTTATTAGCATACCCCATTTTTTCAATAAACTTCCCTATGTTCGTATTATTTTTCCAAACATCAAGAATAACCGTCTTAAAATTGTGTTGAGAGGCATGTTCTTCTGCGAAATTAATCATCATGCTACCAAGTCCCTTACTTTGCCATGTTGGGTACACCACCAGCCGGGTAATGATTAGGCTATCCCCCTCCTTCCCCTCAAGTTCCGCTTCTTTATAAGATGGGATGAAATTATCACCAAAGGTTATTGCAGCAACACACATATGGTTATACTCAGCAACATAAAGAACCTCTGCCTCTATCTCCTTTTCTATTCGTGCCTGATCAGGAAAGGCAGCACTCCACTCATAAATTCCCTGTTTTCGCATAGCCTCTGTGCTTTTCCGCATGAGGTACATAATTTCAATGATGTCTGTTGGCAGGGCTTTTCGAATGTTAACGTTTTCTCTTTTCATAAAAATGATGTAAACTGTTCATTATAATTCCCTCTTTTATTGCTGCTATAGACCCAAAAATTTTACTCTTAAATACTAACAACAAAACCTCTTCATAAATTATTGCCGCATAACAAATTTAAGTAATAATTTTAACATCTTTAAATTCTGATTTCTTTTGTTTAATATTGAAAACAATTGATATAATTTTTTTGTTCGTAAACACGTTTTGATATTCAACAATACCAAATTTAGATGTGATGAAAGGATTTTTGGGGATACTTCTGCTTATTGTCTTTTTCGCTTTTGCTTGCGAAAAAGAGGAAATCTATACCAAATCAGATACGAAACTTGAGTTTTCTACAGATACGGTTATGTTTGATACCATATTTACAAATATTGGATCGGCCACTCGATATCTTACCATTAAAAACCCTTATAAGCAATCTTTGATAATCAACTCTATTCAATTGGCAGGAGGTACAACTTCACCCTACAGGTTGAATATTGATGGAATTTCAGCTCATCTCCTTGAAGATATTGAATTGCCCGCGAAAGACAGTATTTATATTTTTGTTGAAGTGACCATTGATCCCAATAATACATCTTCGCCGCTTGTAATTAAAGATTCCATTCTTTTTAACATCAACGAGAACCAACAGGATATTAAACTTATCTCCTGGGGGCAGGATGTACATCTTATTAATGAAGAAGTCATAGGTAATGAGGTATGGACCAGTGACAAGCCCTACTTAATTTATAATTCAATGCTGGTAGATACAAATAGTCATTTGCAAATTCTGCCAGGCACAAAACTTTACTTTCACAAGGGATCTCGATTATTTGTAGCCGGAAAGTTAACTGCCGAAGGTACTTTTGACGAGCCTGTTCTTTTTAGCGGAGATCGCCTGGAAAATAGTTATGAAGATATTCCCGGGCAATGGGATGGAATTTGGTTCATGCCGGGAAGTTCAGGTAGTGTTTTAAATCATGTGCATTTGCAGAATGCTATTATTGGTGCTCAGGTTGATACCTTTGCCACGGCTGATGAATATACGCTTGAGATCTACAATAGCAAGATCGAAAATATGACCTATGCGGGAATTTTTGCCCAGGGTGCCAGGATGAAAGTGGCCAATACGGTCATTGCCAATTGCGGAGAATTTGCAGCAGCCCTAACCATAGGAGGTTCGTACGAATTTTTTCACTCCACACTGGCAAATAACTGGGGCATTTCCACCAGAATATCTCCCAGTTTGTATTTGAATAATTATTATACAGATATCAATGGAAATACGCAGTTACGTGCTTTAGAAAAAGCCTTTTTTGGCAATTGTATTATTTATGGGAATAAAAAAGATGAGCTTATCATAGACCAGGCAGATGGTGCTGAGTTAAATTATTATTTTGATCACTGCCTGATAAGAATTGAAGAAGATCTTCCAGCAGCTCAACCGGATAACTTTAGAAGCATTATCCGGAATGAAGCGCCCAATTTTGTTGATTCCTATATTGGCAACTATGAACTGGACACACTCTCCCCTGCCATTGACAGGGGAAATACTGATATTGGTTTGCTGTACCCGGTAGACCTTAATAATGAGAGTAGAATAGAAGATGAAGCACCGGATCTGGGAGCGTATGAGAGAATTGAAAATTAATATTTGGACCAACCATGTATCTTTCGTTTAGAACAAAACATATCCTGCTTATTACATTCATTATCAGCGCCCCAATTCTAAAAGCACAAAAAATAAACCCAAATCAATACACGGTGCTGTTCTACAATGCAGAAAATCTTTTTCATCCTGAAAAAGACAGTTTAAGGGTGGACGAAGAATTTGTACCAGAGGGAATAAGAAGATGGAACCACTATAAATACTGGGAAAAAGTACGAGATGTTTTTCAGGTCGTGGTTTCTGTATCAGAAGATATGCCGCCGGCAATAATAGCTCTTGCTGAAATTGAAAATTACCGGGTATTGTGGGATTTAAGTCAGAATACCCCTCTTGTAAAAGAACCATACCACATCATTCATCATGAATCTCCCGATCACCGGGGTATCGACATAGGAGTGCTCTATCACAAAGAAATGGTTTTGCCCATAGAACAAGAATTCATTCCCCTGGTTGATGCCACCGACACTTTACCAACAAGAGAAATCGTATATTTTAAATGTCTTATTCAAACTGACAGTTTACATTGTTTCTTCAATCATTGGCCGTCCAAATGGGGTGGAGTGAAACAAACCGAAGAAAAGCGTATCCTGGCAGGAAGAATTCTTAGCAGAAAAGTTGACAGTATTACAAAGGCCAATGAAGAAGCGAAAATACTGATTATGGGTGATTTTAACGACAACCCGGATAGCAAAAGCATTCAAAGGCTAACAGGTGCGAATAAAACTTCTACAAGCCTTCAAAACTTGAGCCAGTATGATCCTGATGGGTTAACGGGGACTCACAAATACCAGGGCATTTGGAGTATTATTGACCAGGCAATAGTTTCGAAAGCAATGCTTAGAGCCAGTATAGGAATTTCCTGTAAAGATGATGGTTATCAGATAATTAAACCGGATTTATTGTTGGAAGAGGATAAAAAATTCGGAGGTTACAAGCCATATAGAACATACTCGGGCTATAAATACTTGGGTGGATATAGCGATCATCTTCCAATTGTTGTAAATATGAGCTACAACTAATTATTCCTGCTTCGCTTTAAGTCCCAATTCCGTTCCAACTTTAAGCATTAACCCCTGCGCCTCTTCCCTGTCATTTCTAATCTGCCCATCTAAAATGGCTTCTTTTATGGCATTTTTTATCATTCCCACTTCCTTGCAGGGCCCAATATCAAAAGTTTCCATAATCAATTCTCCGGATACGGGTGGCTGAAAGTTTCTAACTGCATCTTTTTCCTCGATTTGTTTTAGCTTCTTCCTAACCAGGGCAAAATTTTCGAGATGCCGCTTTACTGTGCGTTCATTTTTTGAAGTAATATCCGCTTCGCACAGGATCATTAAATCTTCAATATCGTCTCCTGCATCAAAGAGCAAGCGACGAACAGCTGAATCACTAACATGATCCTCCACAAGGGCGATAGGGCGCAAATGAAGACCAACAATTTTTTGGACATACTTCATTTTTTCATTTAGGGGAAGTTTCATTTTCCTAAAAATCTTTGGCACCATTTTCATCCCTATGAACTCATGCCCATGAAAAGTCCAACCCTGTTCCGGATGAAACTTTTTGGTTTGAGGCTTGGCTATGTCGTGCACCAAAGCAGCCCATCTAAGCCAAAGATTACCACTCTGCTTGCTTAGTTTATCCAACACTTCAAGTGTGTGGTAAAAATTATCTTTATGGTGCTTTCCTTCCTTCACATCCACTCCTTTTAGTTGGGTCAGTTCAGGAAAAACCTCTTTCAGCAGACCGGTTTTATCCAGGTAATTAAAGCCAATCGAGGGTTTTGGGGACATGATAATTTTATTCAACTCATCAGTGATACGTTCTTTTGAAACAATTGCAATTCTGGACACATGCTCCTGTATGCCGGAAAATGTTGTCTTCTCAATGAAAAAATTAAGTTGGGCTGCAAAGCGTACAGCACGCATCATACGCAAAGGATCATCAGAAAAGGTAGTTCCCGGCTCCAGCGGGGTCCGTATAATTTTATCCTTCAAATCCTTTCTACCCCCGAATGGATCAATAAATTGTCCAAAATTATGTTCTGAAAGACTTATAGCCAATGCATTTATGGTAAAGTCACGACGATTTTGATCATCCTCAAGACTTCCATCTTCCACAATGGGTTTTCTGGAATCTTTCCGGTAAGATTCCTTTCTGGCCCCAACGAATTCAATTTCGGTATCACCGGTTTTTACCATGGCTGTTCCAAAATTTTTGAAGACACTCAGATTCGCTTCTGGCCCTAATTTTTTTGCTACTTCTTTTGCCAAACCAATACCACTCCCCAAAACCACCACGTCAATATCCTTTGATTCCCTCTCCAGAAGGGCATCGCGCACATATCCACCTATCAGAAAAGCTTCTGCCTGCATTTCCTGAACCACTGATGCGATTAATTTAACATGGGGATTATCCAGACATTTGTTCATATGTAAATATGACAATTTATTCAATTATATGACAAAATTACAATTATTTGAATTAAATGGCACTGAAACGATTCAAAAACATATCTTGGAACAGCTTTTGTTATTCTCCCAACAAATCTTTAATTTGTTTGTTATTAAAGAAGAAAATGAATTACAAACCTTTATAAAAAAATTAGTGTAATGTTAGAACATTTAACAAAAGAAACGTTTAAAGCAAAAGTATTTAATTGGGAAGAGAACAAAGACTGGAAATTCGAAGGGGACAAACCGTGTATGATTGACTTTTATGCAGACTGGTGTCAACCATGTAAAATGGTTACTCCCATTTTGGAGGAATTGGCAGATGAATATGATGGTAAGCTTGATATCTATAAAATAGATACTGAAGATCAGCAAGAACTTGCTGCAATGTTTGGAATCAAGAGCATACCTTCGCTTCTTTTTGTGCCAAAAGATGGTCAGCCTCAGATGGCAATGGGTGCACTACCCAAAGATACTTTTAAGAAAGCCATTAAGGATGTATTGAAAGTAGAAGAATAAAGAAAAGACTTTATATTCTGAAACCTTAAAACAAAAAACAGCCGTTAATTCGCGGCTGTTTTTTGTTTTAAGAAAAAAAAGTGTATTTTTGTACCACAATTCAATGGGGTGCCTTAAAGCACAGGCTGAGATCATACCCTTCGAACCTGGTCCGGGTAATTCCGGATAGGGAAAAAGAGTAAATCAAAAATTTCCCATTGTTTTTATTTAAGTTGGTCGCTCTGTTTGCATGCAGTAAACATGTTTCCATTTAACTAAAAACAATGTTTTTGAATGAGGCCTCAAAACATTAGTATCTGCAATTTTCAAGCAGTGCATCAACTATCCGAATGTTAAATTAAAATTAGATGATGATGAAACGGATAGTGAGCATTTTTCTTCTTGTAATTTTAGGGTTACAAGCTTTTAGTCAGTTTAAAATAGAAGGAACCATTAAAGATGCCGAAGGAAATACGCTTCCCGGGGCAAATGTGCGCATAAAAAACACAGGTTTCGGAACAGCCAGTGATATCAATGGTTTCTATGAAATTACCGGGATTCCCAATGGGAAATATCAAATTTTATACTCTTATGTAGGATACAAAGAGTGTATAAAAGATATTCATTTAACCGGGAACCTGGAATTGGATATTGTACTGGAAGAATCAAGTATCTGGGCAGAGGAAGTGATTGTGAAAGCAACACGAGCCGGAAGTAAAACCCCGGTTGCCTATTCAACTTTAGACCGGGAAGATTTGAAACGACAGGGCATGCATGAAGATATCCCCTATCAACTGAGTCTTACCCCTTCTGCTGTGGAAACTTCGGAAGCAGGAATCGGACTGGGATACACGTCGCTTAGGATCCGCGGAACAGATCCAACCAGAATCAATGTTACAATCAACGGGATTCCTTTAAACGATTCAGAATCGCAAGGGGTCTTTTGGGTAAACTTACCGGACTTTGCTTCTTCGGTTGAAAATGTACAAATCCAAAGAGGTGTGGGTACATCTACCAATGGAGCAGGTGCTTTTGGTGCAACCATTAACTTTAAAACCGAAGGTATCAATAAAGAAGCTTATACCGAAATAAACAGTTCGGCAGGCTCGTTTAACACTTTTAAAAACAATGTCCGTGTAGGTAGCGGACTTATTCATGACAAATTTGCTTTTGATGCCAGAATATCCGGTTTGCAAACCGATGGGTATATTGATTATGCTTTTTCTGATCATAAAGCATATTTTGTTTCCGGTACCTATTACGGAGATCGGACATTTATTAAAGCAAATGTTTTTCGTGGAGAAGAACGCACGGGAATTAGCTGGTGGGGAGTACCTGCCGGGGTTTTAGATACCAACAGAACCTATAACCCTTCCGGGCAATATACGGATTACCAGGGCAATTCACAGTACTACGAGGATCAAACCGATAACTATACACAAACGCATTATCAATTGATGTTATCCAGAGAAATAAACAAGCAGTTGGATGCAAGCCTTGCCCTACATTATACAAAAGGCGCCGGTTATTATGAGCAGTATAAGGCAGATGAAATGTATGAAGAGTACGGATTGCATAATATTTATGTGGGCTCTCCCCTTCTGCAAATAGGAGAAAGAGAGATAGCATTACCCGACAGCACCATTTACAGTTCGGATTTAATCCGACGTAAATGGATGGATAACCACTTTTATGGATTTACTTATTCCGTGAATTACAGCAAAAATATCATTGATGCTACCCTGGGAGGCGCATGGAACCGCTATGATGGGGACCATTTTGGCAGAATCATTTGGGCAGAATTTGCCGGGAATGCAGAGAAAGGACATGAATGGTATAGGAATAACGGACTCAAAACCGACTACAACAGCTACGTGAAAGCAAATATCCAGGCCACCGAAAAACTAAGTATTTATGGAGATATCCAATACCGCCACATCGATTATGATCTTACCGGTATTGATGATAATCTTGAATCCCTTGAACAGAAGCACTCTTATAATTTCATCAACCCTAAAGGGGGTGTTTATTATGAATTTAGTAAAAACCTGAATGCCTATCTCTCTTATGCTCATGCACAAAGAGAACCCACGCGAAGCGACTATAAAAATGCAGTAAGAGACAATAAAGCCGTACCAAGTGAGGAAAACCTGCACGATTTCGAATTGGGAGCTGACTGGAACAATAAGAAATTCCGGATTGGCACCAACCTTTACTATATGCTCTATGAAGATCAGCTGGTAAATACGGGTGAGAAAAGCAATGTGGGATATGATATCCGAACGAATGTGGATGAAAGCTACCGCCTAGGGATAGAAATCCTTGCTGCTGCATATTTCAACAGATTTCTGGCAATTGATGGAAACCTTACCTTGAGTAAAAATAAAATCAAAAACTTTGTTGAGTACAGTGATTACTACGATAGTGATTGGAATTACCTGGGACATCTTTCCAGGGAGCTGGGAGAAACTGATATTTCATACTCTCCGGAAATCATTGCAAGTGGTATATTGCATATCAAACCAACCGAAGAAACAAGCATAGACTGGGTGCACAAATATGTGGGCGAACAGTATTTTGATAATACTTCAAGTGATGACAGAAAACTGGATGCTTACTATGTAAGTGACTTGCGTTTAAATTATACTTTTAGCAGCACATTTGCCCAAGGAATAAACCTGAATTTTGAATTGAAAAATCTCTTTAATACTTTGTATGAAAGCAATGCTTATGGAGGTAACTGGTATGAAAATGCAGTTTTAGAAGAGGGTGTAATACAATCTGCAGATGAAAGAACCTGGTCCTATTTCTTTCCACAGGCCGGTTTTCATGTAATGGGTGGTATTTCAATCAAATTTTAAAACTAAGCTCTTGACTGCAAGAATAAAAAGACCTGTTTTATGCAGGTCTTTTTTATCAAAAAAAATAGCATCAGGAGATCCAGAGCAGATAAAATACTCAGAATTTTTATCGCTTTTTTGTATGCGTTTTTAATATTTTTTTGAAACAAAAAGATGTCTATAACGTTAACTATATTAGAACATTAATTCTGCCTACAGACCAATTTTCAGCATCTGTATGCATGCGATTAGGGGAAGTTTTTTCATTAGTTTTAGGTTAAATTTTAGGGTATCAAGAAAGTCGGGAACTTATAAGGGTTTCTGGCTTTTTTGTTTCATATTGGCGCCACTTTTATGACTGCATGCTCCTCTAAATCAAAAGGGATAACTATATTTGTCTTAAAGCATCAGCCATGAGATATTTTAACAATCCCATACTTTCTTTTTTTATTGTATTGATTTTAATGCTCTACTCATGTTCTAAGCAAATAGATCATAAAGACAGACAGGTTTTCCGGTATAATGAATCAAAGGGAATAGCCACCCTTGATCCAGCTTTTGCTAAAAACCAAACTATCATTTGGCCGGTACACCAACTGTACAATGGATTGGTGCAAATGGACAGGCATTTACGAATTAAACCGGCAATAGCAAAAAGTTGGGAGGTTTCTGACGATGGGCTTAATTATACATTTCATCTTCGAAACGATGTTTTTTTTCACGACCACCAGGTGTTCCCGAAAGGAAAAGGAAGAAAAGTTACTGCAGGTGATTTTGTTTACAGCCTCAAGCGCCTTTATGATCCTGAAATTGCCTCGCCAGGTGCATGGATTATGAATCCACTCGACAAGGAGAAAGGCCCCGAAACGCTTAACGACAGCACGCTGAAAATCACGTTAAAGTACCCTTTTCCGGCCTTTTTGGGGTTATTAACCATGCAATATTGTTCTGTCGTACCGCGGGAAGCCATCGATTTCTACGGAGATGATTTTCGCAAAAACCCTGTGGGAACAGGCCCTTTTCAATTGAAATTATGGATAGAAGGAGAAAAACTGGTAATGGTGAAAAACCCTTACTATTTCGAATCGGATAGCCTTGGAAATCAACTTCCATATTTGGATGCTGTTGCAATTACCTTTGTTCCGGACAAACAATCTGAGTTTTTAGAATTTGTTAAAGGCAATACAGATTTTCTCAGCGGTGTAACTGCAGCCAACAGGAATGAACTACTCACCTCATCGGGAAGCTTACGAAAAAAGTACAAAGATAAAATCAGGCTTTTAACTGCGCCCTATCTAAATACGGAATACCTGGGAATATTGATAGATACAAGTGAAACAGCATCACATCCTGTTTTGGCCAGAAACAAGAAAGTACGACAAGCTATCAATTATGGGTTCGACAGAAAAAAAATGATGAAATACCTGCGCAACAACATGGGAACACCTGCTACGCGGGGAATAATTCCCAAAGGTTTGCCTGGGTATAAAGAAGACTACAACGCATATGTATATAACCCGGACCGGACAAGAAAATTACTTGAAGAAGCAGGGTATCCCGGGGGAAAAGGTCTTCCATCTGTAACACTTACAACGACCAGCGATTATTTAGACCTTTGTGAGTTTATCCAGCATGAGCTATCCGAGAGTGGTATTCCTGTTGAAATTGAGGTGAGCACAGGTGCTACTTTTAGAGACATGGTTTCCAATTCGAAACTTGAGTTTTTTCGGGCTTCATGGATTGCAGACTACCCCGACGCCGAAAACTACCTGGCCCTATTTTACAGCAAAAATTTCAGCCCATCCGGACCCAATTATACCCATTATAACAATAATAGATACGACAGGCTTTACGAGCAATCTCTAATGATAAATGATCCCAACAATCGAGTAGGCCTATACCATCAAATGGACAGTATCATTATGTCGGATGCGCCCGTTGTTCCACTTTATTATGATATTGTGGTCCGTTTTACGCACATGAATATAAAGAACCTTGGGACGAACCCACTCAATCTTCTTGATTTAAAAAAAGTAAAGAAAACCATAAAATGATTCTAATTGCAGAAAGTGGTGCCAGCAAAACAGATTGGAGTTATATTCTAAAAGACAAAACGATTCATAACTTCACCAGCGCGGGGATGCACCCCGGAACAACCGGTTCGCTGCTGCTAAAAAAGACCCTCAACAAGGAGGTGATACCAAAACTGCCAGGTACTCCTGAACAAATCTTTTTCTATGGCACAGCTTGTCGCGGAGAACAAAATCAGAAAAAAATAAAAACACTTTTTAACGAACTTTTCCCCGAAACGAAAACAAAAATCGATACTGATTTAATGGCAGCGGGAATTGCTGCATTCAAAAATTCAAGCGGACTTATCTGCATCCTGGGGACAGGATCGAATACCGGGTTCTACACCAAAAATAAAATCATCCAGAAATCACCTTCCCTGGGATACATCCTGGGTGATGAAGGCAGTGGAGCCCATATGGGGAAATTGCTCATGGAAAGGTGTCTCAGAAACAAATTGCCCAAAGAACTGAATCAAAAGCTGCTTCAATCTATAGGTCTGGATAAAGATCTGGTTTTAAATGAAATTTATAGCAGGGAGCAAAGCAATGTTTTTCTTGCCAGCCTCACTCCTTTTATCAGAAAACACCAGGAACATGCTGCCATTGAAGGTATTATTCACACCTCATTTGACCAGTTTATTGAAAAACAGCTTAACAATTATACCCCCCAGGAAAAATCGTATATCAAAGCATGTGGTTCTATCGCTTACTATTTTAGAAACATTCTTGAAAATCGTCTGAAAAACCATGGGCTAATGCTTTCAGGCGTCATAAAAAAGCCTATAGAACAACTCACTGAATATCACCGGATAGAAAAAATTAATTTTTAAATCATTTTTTTGAGAGTAAAAAATTATACCTACCTTTATTAAAAGAAAACGAAACGAACCTAAAAATATATTCTGATAACGATTAAGTTGATGTAAAAATGGGAATGAAGACGTGCATTATCATTGATGATGAGAAAAAATCTAGGGAAACGCTGGAAAAAATAATACTCAGGTATTTTCAAAATGAACTAAAAGTTCTTTACCTCGCTGATTCGGTAAAGGAAGGGGTTTTTGCCATTAACAAATATAACCCGGAAATAATTTTTCTTGATATTGAAATGCCGGAAGAAAATGGATTTAAATTATTCGACTATTTCGACATTTATAATTTTGAAATTGTATTTACTACGGCCTATAAGCAATATGCAATTGATGCCATTAAATTTGCAGCACTGGATTATCTACTGAAGCCCATCAATTACATTGATCTAAGAGATGTATTAAAAAGGCTGGATGCAAAAAAGAAAAAAAGTTCGTCCCAGGCTCAAATCGAGACCCTGCTTTCCAATATGCATACCGATTCGGACATGTTTTCAAAAGTGGCGCTGCCAACCTTAGATGGCTTTCAACTTGAAAAAGTAAACAATATCGTGTATTGCCAGGCCGAAGAAAGTTATACAAAAATCTTTACCAATAGAAATGAGATGATTCTTGTTGCTAAAAACTTAAAAAATATCGAGGAACTGCTGCCTGATGAAATATTTTTTAGAATACATAAATCTTTTTTGGTTAATATGAACTATATAAAATCATACAGCAAATCAAGCGGCAATAAGATTCTTCTCGAAAACGGGGTTGAACTGGATGTGGCGAGCAGAAGAAACGACGAATTTATTCGTGCACTCACGAAACGTTAATCCCTCGATGTGAAGGGATACTCATCTCTTTTATATTTAGGATTTTAGAAAACAGATAAGTTGAGAAACACAAAAAAAACGTACACCCATTACTGCAGAAAAATCTATTGCTGTAAAGGCCTCCTTATGAAACTGCTCTTATTCATTCCTGTTTTTTTTCTGATGGTGCAGCAGGTTATTTCGCAAGAAAGCTTTACGCGTAGGTATACTATTAATGAAGGATTACCAGGAAATTCTATTCACTCTATTTTTAAAGATCAATTCGGATTTTTATGGCTGGGAACCAATGCAGGGTTGGTTTCCTTTAACGGCAGTAACTTCAAT
This sequence comes from uncultured Bacteroidales bacterium, assembly GCA_964453775.1. Classification (GTDB taxonomy): domain Bacteria; phylum Bacteroidota; class Bacteroidia; order Bacteroidales; family UBA12077; genus CAYVSF01. Next base: position 2,106 of record CAYVSF010000016.1, on the reverse strand, counting down.
TATTACACTACCCAGGATGGACTGGCCGGGCAAAAAGTTACCCACATCACAGAAGACGCCCATGGTAATTTGTGGTTAGCCTGCGGGGAAAAAGGACTTTCTATTTTTGACGGAGTAGATTTTTACAATTACAACAGCTCATCCGGACTCATTAATAATGAGATTACAGCTTTTCATTACATTGAAGAAACGGATGAGATGATTATTGGAACCGAAAACGGATTATCGATTTATAAAAATAACAGTTTTTCATCTTTCCATCAACAGCTCAATAATATCAATCAACGTTTGCAAGTAACGGATTTTCTCCGGCAAGATGATAATATACTGGTATACACACATCAGAATGGAAGTTTCAGCTACAACCTATTTACACGACAGCTGGAAAAGATAAAAACCAGCCCTCTTAATTATCAGGCGATTAAAAAAGTTCTTGTTCGCTCCAATAAGGATACGCTTTTTTTTGAGCCCGGAAATCAATTGCACATACACGGGGAAAATAAGAAGACCCTGCAATTCAAAAATATCCAAAATTCTTTAGATGTTGTTTCGGCCCACAATGGTAACATATGGATACTGGCAGAAAAAAAAGCGGATGATGCAAGGAAACTTTTTAAACTAAACAAGGATCAAATCATAGACTATACCACGCAACTTGGCCTGGAAAACAGTGGAGCTCAATCTTTGTTCTTCGATGCCGAAAATAAGATCCTTTGGATAGGTAGCCGTAATGGATTATATGCATACAGTGGAGAAACATTTAACTATTTCCCTTTGAGCCATCCTGAAAATGAAGGTGTTCAAGTCAAAGATATTTTTGCAGATGAACATCATTTAGTTTATCTCCTATTCGAAAAAAAACTGCTCATAAAAGAACCACAGGGAAAACTCCTCAACATAAATATTAATGTTTTTCAGGATTTCTACAGATCTTTTCAGAACAGGGAACTGGACGTTAAATACTACTATTTGAAAGACAAAACCGGCAGCTATGAGAAGTATAAAAAACTGATTGATAATGGCAACTACAATTACCTTAACCCTTACTTCGATTACAGAACAAATTCCAATATTAAAGCCGAAAAACTCTACAAACCAAATTATTACCAAATACTAAAGGATCGCGAAATTGTATCCCTGGAAAAGGTGGTAAAGGATGATCACGGGAATATTTGGATAGGAACGAATGTGGGCCTTTTTCGCTTAGATGAACAATACCACATCAAGGAGTTTTACGATATTCCCAATCCCTATCTTGAAGACTTTCATATAAATAACAACATCTTATTTGCCCGGGCCTGGAAGAATCTATATATCGTTCATAACTTTCCCTCTTCAAAAAAGATGAAGGTGTATGATACCTATACCGATCACTGTCCAATGGATGTTTCTGCAATGCATTCGAGGGATAGCACAGTTTACTTTGGTACAAAAGACAATGGACTTTACATTTGGTTAAAAGACAGTTTCTATCATTACGATGACGAAGAGCATCATCTTTCTGCCGGAATAACAAGTATAGCCACCGATAGTACAGGACGGTTATATTTTAGCTGTAATGATGGAACTGTTAAAGCGGGAAGCCTTAAAAACGACAGTCGCTTTCAGATCTCAAAGACCATTTCAAAAAAAGACGGGCTACAGGCAGCAAATATTTACTGGTTACATCTGTCAAATAAACATAGTTTGTGGGTTGGGACAAATGAAGGTATGTACCTGATACAGGGTTTAAACCGACCCAACGAAACTTACTCGATACATTTTTTTGGAAAACAAAGAGGGTATGTCGACTATGAAAGCATGGTAAGTCAATTAATTGATAATACCATTTTTGCAGCCAGCAAAAATCTCCTCACAGAAATAAAAATACAAAAAATCCTCTCTAAGCTATATAAGAAAGCCAGGGTTTACCTAACAGAAGTAAAATATAACAACCAGGTATTGCCTTTTAGCAAAAATCGCATTCCTATAAATTTCAAATCAGATACCACAATAGAATTTCCTTTTAAGAATAGCAGCTTCAACTTCAGTTTTGATGCTATTCATTATTCAAATTCGAACAACACCCGGTTTTCCAGCAAACTGGAAGGTTACGATGATGAATGG
>CAYVSF010000015.1:0-14926 GCA_964453775.1 uncultured Bacteroidales bacterium | reverse complement strand
GGTTTTAGGAGAAGGTAGTTCAGCTCCACATAATTTCCATTGATATCCAGACTAAAGCCTTCCAGAGAAAGCAGGTATTCGCTTCTGTTATACAATTCAATATATTCTACCTCGGGCAAACCACGGGAGGGATTCGGATCGCTCATAATCTCAGAAATAACCAAATCTCCTGCTTTAAGATTTGCTAATGAAAAATCTATGTTGGTATTGTTCATTACATTATCACATTCATCTGCAATAGATGCTATTTCCAGCTTGTAGTTTCCTTCTATAAATTCATTTAAAAACAAAACATCGAGTGTGTTTTCGCTGTTTTGCAAAACTGAATAGGGTTTCTTCACTCCGGGCTGTATCGTAAAAACAGAATCCCCTGGTTCACAAATCTTTTCATTAAAGGACAAATGCAATTGATACGAATTTACCTGATCTAAGCGAACAATTTCAGGGGGAAGCAAATCTTTGTTGTTTCTATAACCTGCATTTCTACTCCCGGGACTCCCTCCCCTGGAGCTCCTGGAAGCTTCCCAGTTTGACGTGCTACTGCATATATTATCCGGATCAATTCTCGAAAGGGCATATCCACCCTTTGCTTTTTCATCATCTTTATACCAACTATCCTTGTAGTTAACCAGGGATACCAAATAACCCATTTTACTTTGTAGCAGGACTTCTCCTCCACTGTTTCTTAATGCAGGAAACGAAGGTACTGCAACAGGGTTGCATGTTTCCTCCAGGATTGCCGCCGATGAAGTACCGGCTAACACCAGGTAAGAACCTGCCGCAATTATTGCTTCTGGGATACACGCAGATCTCCCGTTTACATAAATTTCCCATCCTGTAAGATCCAGATCTTCTTCACTTCGATTATACAGCTCAATATATTCGCAAGCGGGCAATGCCACTGGCGGATTGGGATCAACCATAAGCTCATTAAAAACAATGATATTCTCTGCAGGGATACCCAAATCAATATAAATAAATGTATCTTTCATGCTATTGTCTGCCAAATCACGAATGTCTGTTATCTTTAATAAGCTATCGAAAGGAGTAAAAGCCTCATGAAAAAAGACATCTATTATTTGCTGATTTCCGGAAAGCTGAAGACTATCCGGAGAAAGGCTGTTATGCAATAAAAAACTCGCAGGAACCGGCTTGCTCACAGCTTCATTCATAAAAACCCGCAAACTCCTTGCATTTTGCAACACGATACTGTCAACAACAGGCTTCATGGTATCTTTGTATGGACCTCCGATATAAATATCATCCATCCATAATTTTTGATCGGCAGAGGAAGTATATTTATAGTACAAGCCAAAAAAATTCTTCCTGAAACTGGGATTATATAATTGTTCGCCAATCTTTTGATATTCCAGCGAGGAATTTGCCATCTCAATTATCCAATGTTCCTTATTTATAAGTGATACCCTAAAATTTACTATATCATCACCAATATCTTCCTCCCAGTCTACATCAAATTGGAAAAGCTCCGAAGAGCTGTGATTAACAGTAGTGTGTAAACGAAGGCTGTCATCGGAGGAATTTAAATTTACCCCCAGGCAGATACCATTTTTCAACAAACCTGGCTGCAGAGAATCAGCAGATTGCCCGGAAGCAAGATAAACAGCCCAATGATTATTAGAAGAGGGATTATAGTCATATCGCAAAGCAAAAGACCATACCACAGTATCTTGCTCAAAATCAATTGAATTAATGGGATATGCCAGGCAATCCTCTCCCGCTTCACTATTATCAAATGTATGCTGCAGTGAAAACTGTCCTGCAAGCGGATTTAAAGCACTTGCACTCCATCTGGAATCCGGATACATAACCCAGTTTTCATCCATACCATTTTCAAAATCAATACTAATCTGGCTTGTTCCATGCAAACTAATTAGCATGAATAAAAAAAGCACGTAAAATCGCATAGGAGATTGAACTTTTTCAATTAACTTTGAAATTACAAATATTTTCTGACACAGAAAAATACCAACCCGCTAAAAACCAATCTTATGAAAGTAGCTGTTGTAGGAGCCACGGGAGTAGTAGGCCAAGTTATGTCAAAGGTATTAAGCGAAAGAAATTTTCCGGTAGATGAATTCTTCCCGGTTGCCTCGGAACGTTCGGTCGGCAAAAATATCATCTTTAAAAATGAACCACATAAGGTAATTGGCATCCAGGAAGCTATTGACAAAAAACCCGACATTGCGCTGTTTTCTGCCGGAGGAGGAACCTCTTTAAAATGGGCGCCGGATTTTGCAAAAGCAGGAATCACTGTTATTGATAATTCTTCTGCATGGCGGATGCACAAGGATGTTCCTCTCATCGTTCCTGAAATAAATGCCAACCAGCTAAGAAAAGAAAACATGATTATAGCCAATCCCAACTGCTCAACCATCCAGTTGGCGGTTGTACTGGCACCTATTCACCGTTCATTCGGGATAAAAAGAGCCGTGGTGTCCACCTATCAATCGGTTACTGGTTCGGGAATTAAAGCCATTCAGCAGCTGGACGCAGAAAGGAAAGGAAAAAATTCGGATAAAGCCTATCCCCATGCCATAGACATGAATTGTTTACCACATTGTGATGTATTCCTGGAAAATGGTTATACAAAAGAAGAAATGAAAGTGGTTAACGAAACCCATAAAATCATTGACCCAACTATTGCTATTACCTGTACAGCCGTCAGGGTACCTGTTAAAGGAGGGCATTCAGAAGCTGTTAACCTGGAACTCAAAAAACAGGTTAATCCAAACGAAATTAAGCTACTTCTTCAGGAAGATCCCTCCATCATCGTGATGGATGAACCGGAACAGGATATTTACCCCATGCCCATTCTTTCCGAAGGGAAAGATGAGGTGTTTGTTGGAAGAATTCGACAGGATACAACCCTGGAAAATGCAATAAACCTTTGGATAGTGGCTGATAACTTACGAAAAGGTGCAGCTACCAACGCCGTTCAGATTGCAGAATACTTGTTGGCGAACAATCTAATATAAAAAATCATTGTAGGGATAGCGCTTCACGTGAATGGCTTTTACTTTTTGGTAAATCATATCGCGTAAAGCTTCTATATTAATTTTCTTTTTTGCTGATATGAAAATACAGGGCGAGTTATTTCGTGCCATCCAACTTTCTTTTAACTCGTCAAGCGAATAGTTTTCTTTTAATTTTGGCGTCAAATCATCTTCGTCTTTCTCATCAAAAGTATAGGCATCTATTTTATTGAACACAATATAGGATGGTGTGTCAGCAGCATTTAACTCTTTCAGTGTTTCATTCACCACTTTTATTTGTTCTTCAAAACTGGGGTGAGAGATGTCCACAACATGCAACAAGATATCTGCTTCTCTTACTTCATCCAGCGTTGATTTAAAAGACTCCACCAGGTGATGAGGCAGTTTTCGAATAAACCCTACGGTATCAGAAAGTAAAAAAGGCAGGTTCCCAATTACAACCTTCCGAACAGTAGTATCTAAGGTAGCGAACAGCTTATCTTCTGCAAACACTTCCGATTTGCTCAGTAAATTCATTATCGTTGATTTCCCAACATTCGTATAACCCACAAGAGCAACACGAACCATTTTTCCCCGGTTCTTGCGCTGCGTAGCTTTTTGTTTATCTATCTTTTTAAGTTGCTCTTTTAATCTGGAAATCTTATCACGTATAATTCGACGGTCAGTTTCTATCTCTCTTTCCCCCGGACCTCTCATTCCGATTCCTCCGCGTTGTCTTTCCAGGTGTGTCCACATTCCTGCTAAACGGGGCAAGATATATTCATACTGTGCCAGTTCCACCTGGGTTTTGGCATGGGCGGTCTGAGCACGTCGTGCAAAAATATCCAGGATTAAATTACTTCTGTCCAGTATTTTACATCGCAAGGCCTTTTCAATATTTCTGTGTTGCGAAGGGCTAAGATCGTCATCAAAAACCACCAGATCTACATTCTCATCTTTTACAAATCGCTGTATTTCTGTCAATTTTCCACTTCCTATAAACGTGCCGGGGTTAGGCGTAGAAAGCTGCTGAGTAAAGCGTTTCACCGTTTCTGCTCCGGCTGTCTTTACCAAAAAAGCCAGCTCATCCAAATAATCATTCACCATTCGTTCATCCTGATACTGGTTAATAATACCCACCAGCACAGCTTTTTCCTCATCTTTAATCATTCCTAAGCGATCGGACATATTTCTTTATACTCTTCTTTTTTACAATTTAATAATTCATTGATTAAAAACCAGCTGCAAAGGTAAGCATTTTTCATGGCAGGCAATTCTAACAAACAAAAAAGGAGACTGGCAAAAACCAGCCTCCAACAATGTTCTATTTATAAATCAACTGATTATTGCAATACAAATTTTATTTGCATCGAATAAAAAGCTCTCACCAGGTGGCCATTTTGCAATCCAGGTTCCCATTTTGGCGATTCATGAATCACTCTTAACACTTCATCATTTAGCGCCTCATCAACACTCCGGGTTACTTTTATTTGGCTGAGACTTCCATCTTTCTCCACAACAAATTGAAAGTACACAGCTCCGGAAATACCATTTTGCTTTGCAACTTCGGGAAATTCGATGTTGTCTAAAATATATTCCTGAAATGAAGCATACTTTCCTGACTTAAATTTTGGCTTAATCTTTAAGTTGTAAAGAATAGGATCCTGTTCATGTTTTTCTGTTTCCTCTCCAAAGTCTCCGTAATCTATCATCTTCTCATCCTCGTTTGTGTCTGTTGGGATAAAAATTGGAGGATCCTCAATTTCTGTCTCATCACTCACCAACTCGAATTCAATTGTAGGTCTTGGAGGAGGTGGAGGCAAAACTTCCGATTTATCCTGAATAGTTACCGGGATTTGCACATCTACAATTTCGGTTCCGGAAGTTAAAAGCAATGCATCTGCTCCTTTTTCCGAAGTTTTCTAATTAAATGCAAGAAGCAAAACAGCGAGAGTAAATAGTAGTCCAAACTGGAAAAACAGTGTGCGCATTTTTTCCAAATCTGCTTTTGGATTCTTTTTTGTTTTCATAAGATGGGGTTTTAAAAGTTAAACAATCATCCCCTCTTATCCATCCGGGTAGTGCCTGTATATATATATTAACGTAGAATAACAGAAAAAGGTTATCGGGCTAATGGATAATTCCTTCTTTATATAAAAGAAACGAAAATTTATAAAATTTATTTCATAAAAAAGCCCCGGAAATCCGGGGCTTTTAGACTAAAATCTTATATTCCTTACTGTAATTCAAATACAATGGGGAAAGTAAATGCTACCCGTACAGGACGGCCACGCTGTTTTCCCGGTGACCATTTAGGCGCATTAGTAATTACACGCAGGGCTTCTCTATCCAATGAAGGGTCTACACCGCGAACAACCTTTGCATTTGAGATACTTCCATCTTTATCAATTACAAAAGATACAAACACACGACCACTAATTCCATTTTCAGCTGCAATTGGTGGGTATTTAAGATTTTGTTGAATGTATCGACGGAAAGCCTCTTTTCCTTCACCCTGGAATGTAGGCATATCCTCAACCACAAAGAAGACTTCCTGTTCATCTTCTTCTTCCTCCTCTTCGTAATCGAATTCAACAATTTCTATCTCTGTTTCCTGATCTGCCTCTGTATCTTCAAGAATCAACTCGTCCTCAATTTCAACATCATCATCTACGATGTTAATTACTTCGGTTGTTTTTGGAGGAGGAGGTGGTGGTGGTGGTTCCACTTCTTTCTGACGGGTAATCGGAATAATTTCTTCTTCTACGTCAAGATCTTCCATTTGTCCTAATCCACCAGCTTTTTCCGGACGTGTGCTCCATTCAAAAGCCAGCAGCACCAGACCCAGCACGATTACATAACCAAGCTGTGTAAAGATCCCGCGTTTACTTTCAAGATCTGCTTTTGATGTCTTTTTCGCTTCCATATTATTGCATTTTTGAGTGCCTAAAAATAGTGATTCTAATAGTCTTTTTCAAAACTTTTTCCGAATTATTTCTGTAATAGTTTTATATAGCTTATTATTCTACGTAAAACAATGGATGCAAGTTCCGATAATCCAGCTCTATATCTCTTAAAAAAAGTTAAAAATGCATTTTGTGGAATCTATTTTTTTAATTTCATAAAAAAATGTATTTTCGCAAGGTATTTAAACGGGGGCATAGCTCAGTTGGCTAGAGCGTTTGACTGGCAGTCAAGAGGTCAGGGGTTCGACTCCCCTTGTCTCCACAAAAGCAGTTAACTCATAGAAGTTTAACTGCTTTTTTTATATCGGGTCTTAATAAATATCCCCCCTGTAATAAATTTTAATTGTATTAACTCCGGTATTAAAAACCAACACATTCTTTACCAGGTCAAACGAATTCACCTTCTCATAGCTTATCACCCTGGTTACTCCATTATCGAATAACTTTAGATGATTTTCCTGATCCAGGTATACCAGTTTATCGTAATCGATCTTGTATTTTGAAGGAATGTAATTCTCCAATTCGTAAATTTGGCCATTCTGGTAAACTTTTAAATAATTGTTTTCACTAAAAACAAGAATATAATCGTCCAAACGGTAAAACTCCGGGGCATAAGGGCTCACTTCATAAAGCTCCCCTCCATCAAACAAGTTAAAACTGCCCGACTGATCAACAAAAGCAATCCTGTTGTCTGCAATTTGAAATGACTCCGGAGAGAAGGCAGATAGCTGGTAGGATTCTGCCTTATAAAATGCTTCAAAGGCTAAAGAAGACTTATTGATATAGCCCACAATATTTCTCCCACATTTATATTGAACAGGTCGCTCTGCCAACATTAACTCGTATTCTTTACCCTGGTAGAAAGCCTTCAAATAATCATAAGAATCAATATATGCCACAATATTATCTCCGACTTTAAAATTATCGGCCGGATCATTCACCAGGGCATCCTCCAGCACATATATGCTATCCTTGTAAAATGCTGCCAGGTACTTCTTCAGGTCATCATAAAAGGCCACGATACTATCTCCGGCAAGATAATGGCTATAGGCATTGGACAAGAATGACTTTCCCCTGCCATCAAATACAAACAACTGACTATAGGAATCATAAACCACAAAATTATCTGTAACATGGTAATGGCTTACCGATCTACTCAATTCTCTTGTATCGCCAAGGTGATAAAGCTTAAAATATCCGCTGTTATCCAAGTATGCTACTGAAGTTGCTCCCACCTGAAAGTTCTGAACCGGTAAATGCTCTAGATGGTATGATTTCCCATCATCAAACACATAAAAGTGATCCAAATAGTCGTGATAGGCAGATAAATTTTGTGCACTTCCTGCAATTGGTCCTAATGCTATGAAGAATGAAACAAATAGAAGTTTTTTTAACATCATAAGTTTTTTATATCTAAAAAGAACCGGATTTATGCTAATTAACTGCAAAAATCCGGTATAAATTGTATTTAAAGGTCTATTTCATCATTTCATCCCGTTTACTCTTGAATTCACTCCCCTCCTTCCATTCCGGGAAATCATCGCCCATACTTAAATCGTACCCCACCCGAAATAAAAGCCGTGCATCCTGTACAACACCCTCCAGATTCCACCAGTCTTCATATTCATCAGTAGGTTTGTGATAATAATTTTCCAGCCAGTTCTTCTCTTTTTCAAGCGCCCATTCTTTGCCGTGCTTCACATTGTCGCAATTTCCACGAACGAATAAAGCAGGAACACCGGCTTTGGCAAAAGGAAAGTGATCTGCCCGGTAGTACATTCCGGTATGCGGATTTGGATCCGGGAGGATATATCGCCCCTGTGCTTCTGCGTGTTTTTTTACATAGTCTTCGAGCTCCGATTGCCCATAGCCAGTTACCATTACATCTTTATAAGGGCCGTAGGGAATCATCAAATCATTATTTATGTTGGCTACTGTTTTATCTAGCGGAATTACAGGATTTTGAGTATAATAACTGGATCCTATGAGCCCTTGTTCTTCCGCCGTTGGTGAAAGAATCAGGATTGTTCTTCGGGGACCTTCCGGCATCTCCATGAATGCTTCTGCTATTTCCAGCATCCAGGCGGTTGTTGTACCATTATCAACGGCGCCATTGTAAATAGAATCGCCATTCATAGACCTTCCAACTCCCAGATGATCCCAATGAGAAGAATAAACGATAGCTTCATCTGCTCTGTCGGTTCCGGGAATTTCTCCTATAACATTGTAGGAAGAGGCAAAACGATGACTGCTCTCCATTTCAAATGACATGGAGGCAGGAAGGACTTTAGCTTTAAACCCGGGGCTGCTGGCCGCCTCAATTTGCTCTTCAAGTTTCAGCTCATTCAGGGCAAATAATTGTTGGGCCGATTCTTTCGTCAGCCAGCCCTCAACTGCACAGCGCGAATGATAATTATCTTCTGCACGCAAATAAAGTTTTGGAATAATGGCACCATTTAAAACTACACTCCAGGGATATCCTGCAGGCTCTGTTTCATGTACAATAAGTAAGGCTGCTGCTCCCTGCCGGGCTGCTTCTTCATACTTATATGTCCAACGTCCATAGTAGGTCATTGAACGCCCATTAAACAGGTCCTCATCTTCAGTTCGAAAGCCCGGATCATTGACCAACACAATTACCGTCTTTCCCTCAACATCAAGCCCTTCATAATCATTCCAGTTGTATTCCGGAGCAACAATTCCATGGCCTGCAAACACAAGTTCTGAATTTTTAATACTGATATGATCTTGTAGCCTCCGGGAAAATGCAACAAAATCATCCTGGTTTTTCAATTTCAACTGCTCTTTATCTGAAGAAAAAACCATTTGCTTTTGAGGCTTCACAGTCACCTCAACCATAGGAACTTCCTGTAAATAGCTCCCATTAACGGCGGGCTCCAGGCCAATCCGCTGATATTCATTTATTAAGAAATCTAATGCTTTTTTTTCACCTCCGGTAAATGGTTTGCGACCTAAAAATGAATCGGCAGAAAATGTCTTTACAATTCTGGTTATTTCTTCAACTTCAATCCCATCGATAACTTCATTGGGAATATCATTTTTTGTATCCGTACAAGCGGTAAAAATTAAAATAAAAGGAAGAATAAAAATTACGTTCTTTTTCATTATGCTAAAGCTTTTAAATCATGAGAATCTTTAACTAATAAATCAGGGTTATTCGATTAATTTAAAGATTTGATCAAGTGGTTTTTTGTTTTTTGATTTGAGTTCACGTGCCGGTTTTCCAACAGCCACAAAAGCAATTAAGTGATACGACTCCGGTACATCGAGCATCTTCTCCAGATCATTCTTCGCCACAAGGGGAGCGCTCATCCAACAAGCACCAAAACCAAGATCAACAGCAGAAAGCAAAATGTTTTGTATCGCTGCACCTGCACTTTGTACATCGGGATAATTCCTCATCTCATTGATGTCTTTATGACTAAGTTGCACTCCTTTTTCCAAAACCGATTCATAATCCTCCATTAGCAAGGCAATGAGCGCCGGAGCATTCTCGAAGAAAGTAGCAAACCACTCTACCTGCGATTTTACATTACTGGCTGCCAAAGACTTATTCGATGGAATCTCCTGGATACGAAGCGCCACCTTTTCTGCCATTCGATTAAGTATTTGCTTATTGGTAATTGCCCAAAACTGCCATGGCTGATAGTTGTTAACACTTGGAGCCAAACCTCCACGCCTTACCAGTTCTTTTAAAACATCTACCGGAACTTCTTCATTGGTAAAATTCCTAATACTGGTTCTTTTTTCAACAGTATCTTTTAAATCCATAGAATTATAGCTTTTTGATAAATATACAATATTCTTCTGAACAATATCAATTAAAGTCTGTCACATTGTATAACAGTCGGCCAAATAAAATGTTAATCCTTAATTCGTATAAGAATGAACTATTTTTATATCACAGGAAGCAGTAGTGGAATAGGAAAAGCCCTGACCGATTTATTACTTCAGGATGAAAATAATAGTATAATAGGACTTTCCAGGACAAATCAAATAGAAAATACCAGGTATGAACATCATCAGATAGATTTGGGCAACATTGATGAAGTCCTTTCCTTTAATTTTCCACTGCATTCTGAGGCGGACAAAGTTGTGCTAATAAATAATGCAGGAACCCTGGGTCATGTAACTCAAATTGGGAATATGAATGATGCAGAAATTCAAAAGGCTTTCAATGTCAATCTTACCGCTCCTGCCGTGTTAATAAACAAGTTTGTTAAAACCTATAAAAACACCAAACAGGAAAAAATTATTCTTAATACCAGTAGCGGAGCAGCCAGACATACAGTCACCTCATGGTCGGTATACTGTTCTTCAAAAGCTGGGATCGATATGTTTAGCAATGTGTTAGAAGATGAACAAAAAGACCTCCCTCTTCATCACAAAACAAAGATTTTCTCAGTAGCTCCGGGCATTGTAGATACAGCCATGCAGGACAAAATTCGCTCGGTTCCTGAAACTGACTTCAAAGATGTCTCGCGGTTTATTACATTTAAAAAAGAAAATATGCTAACTTCTCCGGAAGAAGTAGCCCGCAAATTTGCAGATATCATACATCATCCGGCCAATTATCCGGAAGTTATCATGGATTTGAGAGAACTCTAAAAAATTACTTTTTCAGGGAAAGATACTGCAAAATTGACTGGAAAACCCTAATACCGTCAGTATTCCCCAATTCCTCATCTGAAGCTCTTTCCGGATGGGGCATCATGCCAACCACATTTTTGACTTCATTACAAACGCCTGCAATATTTTCCACCGAACCATTCGGATTGGCATCTTCTGTAACTTCGCCATACTTGTTGCAGTAACGGAACAAGATCTGCCCGTTTTGCCTCATCTCCTGCAGGGTCTCTTTTTTTGCAAAATACCTGCCTTCCCCATGGGCAATTGGAATTAGCAAAGGCTGATTTTTATCGGTTGCCATGGTGGCACTTCCAGAAGTATTATCAGGAATAATATAGGTGTTTTTACAGATAAATTTTTGGTTGTCGTTATGCAGCAAGGCACCCGGCAAAAGTCCTGCCTCACATAAAATCTGAAACCCATTGCATACGCCAAAAACAAAACCACCCTTTTGGGCAAATTTTACAACTTCTTCCATAATGGGAGAAAAACGTGCTATTGCTCCTGATCGAAGGTAATCACCATAGGAAAACCCACCTGGAAGAACTACAGCGTCAACACCCTGTAAGTCGGTATCTTTATGCCATAAGCGTACAACATCCTGCTCCATAACCTGATTAAGAACATAAATCATGTCCTCATCACAATTGGAACCGGGAAATATAACAACACCAAATTTAAATTTCATAAATATATTCTTCTAATACTTCTGTAAAAACTTGTTAATCAACATACAGCTATCTTAACTGCACGCTTTTATTGCATCCAAAGATAGAGATAATTCAATTTAGCCACAAATAAAATTAATTTGAAATACTTGTTAGCTATCTATAAATTTACAGAACTTTAATTAATAAAAGACAAGCCCCTTTATCAAAAAATCACCGCTATGAAAACACTAAAAAAAATCCTTTATGCCCTGGCCGCTCTGGTCATCATTTTTATTCTATTCCTGCTTTTCTCAACAATTACGAAATACCGCCCCGAACCACTCACGCCAATCTCGGAAAATAACTATGCCGACACCATTCATCCAGGTACCCTGTTAAGGGGAATGATCTGGAATATTGGCTATGGAGGTTTAAGCAGGGATATGGATTTCTTTTACGATGGGGGTAAACAGGTAAGAACCAGCAAAGAACAAACATTAAATAATCTTGACCATATTTTTTCCCAATTGCAAGAAGCTGACAGCATCGATTTTTTCCTGCTTCAGGAAATTGATAAAAAATCAAAACGTAGCTATAGAATCGACCAGGTAGAAAGAGTCTATGATTTTCTACCCGATTACAAATTTTATTTTGCTTCCAATTATAAAGTTCACTTTGTTCCTACCCCTCCTCTAAAACCACTGGGGAAAGTAGATGCGGGATTAGTAACCGCAAGTCTTCCGTCTCCAAAAAAAGTAACAAGACATTCGTTCCCGGGAAACTATGGCTGGCCTGTAAATCTTTTTATGTTGGAGCGCTGTTTCCTGGTGAATCGATATCCGGTTTCGAATGGGAAGGAACTTCTTGTCATGAACACACACAATTCTGCCTATGATGATGGTTCTCTAAAAAAACAACAAATGGAATATCTTAAAAACTTTCTGATGAATGAATATCAAAAAGGTAACTATATTCTTGTTGGCGGAGACTGGAACCAAAATCCACCGGAAAATATCTATGCGCAAAAAAACTATGCCGATAAAAAATATCCCATGACTTCCATTGAAGCAGACTATTTACCGGACGGATGGCAATGGATAGCAGATCCTGAAACCCCTACTAACCGGTACCTTGATCAACCTTATGAAAAAGGAAAAACACAAACCACTGTCATCGATTTTTTCCTGGCATCTCCAAATATCAAAATTAAACATATAAAAACGATTGATTATAATTTTGAAAACAGCGATCACCAGCCGGTTATCTGCAATTTTTCTCTCATGCCTTAAAACATAAAAAAAAGATTATCCCCCCTGTTTTTTTATCATCGGGAAAGCACTATTTTTGCGCAAAAACAGGGAAGGGTGAATGATAAAATTCAAATTAATACCGGGTTTTTTACTAAGTTTACTGATGATCAGTGAAACTTTTGTGACTATGGCCTCTGAAGAAGATGATAAAGAGCCAGCTGACAAAGAGCATCCTGCCCTTAGCCCTCCGGGATTTAATTTTGATATTGGCATCTACTCTCAGCACATCTGGCGGGGCACTGCAACAAGTTATGCGCCAAGTATAGAACCATCCCTTAGCTACAACCATAAAAATTTTACTGCAGGAATATGGGCTGCACAAAGCATCAATGGAGATTATACCGAAATGGATCTATTCTTATCTTATAATTTTAAAAACTTTACGCTTACGCTCTACGATTATTACTGCCCGCCGGCTCTAAACACCAGGCATAAGTTATTTAATTTTGAAGCTACAACAACCTGGCATTCCATAGATGTTAACCTGGAATATGGAGGCTCTGAGAAATTCCCCGTTTCATTTCTACTGGCCACGATGATTTATGGCGATGATAGAAACCCGGTTACATTAGACAACTATTATTCCACCTATTTCCAGATGGGATATGATTATGAGATCCGGCAACATTCCTTTAGCCTTTTTATGGGCGTAAGTCCCCATGAAAATTATTACGGACACCGGTTTGGGATTGTGAATACCGGCATTACTGCCAACAGCAGATTACAGTTTAACAACATGATTGCAGTTCCTTTTGAAGCGTCTATTATCACCAACCCCATGGCGAATAATCTTTACCTTGTTGTAGGTTTTAGTCTTTAAGCTTTTTGAGCTTTCCATTAAGCACCACATAATCCAATCCCATTTTCACCCCGCTGGCTATGGCCTGTTCACAGGAATGGACAATCGGTTCGCCTTTTCCGTTAAAGGAAGTGTTTATCAGTGCTTTTAACCCTTCTTTCTGATCTACCATCTCCAGCAAATCATAAAGAAATGGATTGGCCCCGTGCTTATCCAGAACCTGAATCCTGGCCGTTCCATCCACGTGTACCGCTCCCTCCAGTAAAGACCTGTATTTTTCATCAATATAGAACTCAGTAAGCATATAGCGCGCAATATCCGGTATTTCTTCTTCACCAGTTACCAGTTTTGCATTTTTTTGAAGCATTACAGGCGCCAATGGTCGAAACCATTCCCTTCCTTTTAATTGCATGCTAATTTTCCTGGCCAAATCCTTTTTATCCGCCCTGGCGATGATGCTTCGGTTGCCCAAAGCCCTGGGGCCAGCTTCTCCATAAGAATTGCAAATTCCAACAACTTTACCACGGGAAATTAATTGAGCAAGGGTTTCAATGGTTGAATGAGCGTAAATCGTCTGGTAGTCCTCGATCTCCCAGTTATTCAACCAGGGATAATGTTTCCTCATCTTTCCATGCTTCTGCCATTCCAGGTAAGCTCCGGCTCCCAATGATAATCCCGAATCGTTCGTACAAGGTGGTATTGATACTGTTTTAAATAGTTGTTGTTTCAAAAGCTCTGCATTCGTAACAATACTTAAAGCTGACCCTC
Organism: uncultured Bacteroidales bacterium; assembly: GCA_964453775.1. Classification (GTDB taxonomy): domain Bacteria; phylum Bacteroidota; class Bacteroidia; order Bacteroidales; family UBA12077; genus CAYVSF01. The sequence goes on along the minus strand of CAYVSF010000015.1, from coordinate 790 downwards.
CTGAATAATATAAGTCTTTGGCTCCGCTTTCATTTTTCAATCGTTTCAGAACGTTAATAAGCTCACGCGTAAAAATAGCCTGTATCGTAGCAGCAATATCCTGGATAAAAGGACTCCCTGCATCAACTTCTTTTATTGTTAGTCCCCAGTCATTTTCTACAGCTGTGAAAAAATGAGACTTCTTCGACCAGCAGTTCGAGAAGAAATGGTTGCTCCTGAGCCATTTTTCCATCTTTTCGCTGTACTCTCCATAGCTTGACAAACCCATAAATTTACCCGGTACCGCTAATTGCTCTTTTATACCGGCATTTACCATTGCAAATACCAGGGCATTTGCATTAAAAAGAGAAGAAAGCCACTTTAAATCCCAGTGGTATTCCATTAATTTCATCTGATTATCCCTGAAATGCCAGGCGGAAAAATTACTTTTGCTTGCTCCTCCGTCGAAATGAACATGCAGGCTGTTTTCTTTAAACGATCCATAAAAAGGCAGGTTGCTATACACATGTGCAAGTTCATGGTTCAATATATAAGCGTTTATTTCTTTATCCAGCCAAAAGCCAAAACCTTGCTCCAAACCCTGTTTCAGTTCTCCTAATCGTTCAGCTTCAAAACGAAGATTCCCTTTCTTGTTGATGAAAGAACGCCCCACAGGATTATCCACAAAAACGAGATCAAAGTTGCTGCAATCCAATAATTTGCTCTTTTTGAGAATATCATAAAGAGCCGAGGGAAGACCTTTGTCATGTTTTATTCCACTCAGGCGTTCAAGATGAAGGTATTTGTTCAA